>JAGWNV010000197.1 GCA_028872975.1 Acidobacteriota bacterium | reverse complement strand
GTGTGCCAAGGTTGAGCCCATGCGCTCTCCCGGTCGCGTCCCCGGCGCCCTCGCACGCCGGCTCGTCCCCCTCGGCGCAGTGGTCCTCGTCGGGGGCCTGGTCTCGGCGTGCAGCTCCGGCTCGCTGGCCACGAGCGACCTCCCCTCGCTGGCCCCGCGATGTGGCGCCCCGGTGGCGTCCACCTCCGCCCAGCGGATCCCCTTCGCCAAGGCGTCGACGGGGGCCGGCCCCCTCGTAGTGGTGGCCGTCTGCCTCGACGGCCACGGCCCCTACCCCTTCGAGGTCGCCACCGGGATGGGGACGTCTGTCGTCAGCCCCACCCTCGAGCACCAGCTGGGCCTGGCGTCGGCGGGGTCGGGCAACAGCGCCGTCCGGGGGCCGACGTGCCTGTCGTCGGCGCCGACGGTGGCGGTGGCGAAGCTCACCCTCGGCGGCGTCGCCCTCCAGCCCCAGGGCATGTTGGTGGCCGCCGTCCCCGACACCGGGGCCAGCCCTGCGCCTCTCGGCGTCATCGGCTCCGACGTCCTGGTCCGCTTCGGCGCCGTCCGATTCGACTACGCCGCCAAGCGGATGACGGTGGCGCGGCCCGAGAGCGCCACCCCGCCGGCCAACACGGTCGTGATCGGACAGGCCAACGCCACCCCGCCGGCCGCCTTCGTGAAGTCCGGGCCGACCGCCGACGCCGTGCTGTCGGTGGTCGAGAGCCCCACCGCCACCCTCATCTCGGTGGCGGCCACCTTCGGATCGACCAAGGCACAGCTCCTCGTCGACACGGGATCCCCCCGCTCGATCGTGTCCCCGTCGGTCACCGCCGCCGCCGGCCTGTCCTCGGCGTCCGGCTCCGCTCCCGCCTCGGCCATCGGGTGCTCGGGGACGGTGAAGAAGGTGTCGAGCGGCACGTGGAGCGCGGGGAGCTCGGCCCTGCCGGCCACCACGATCGTCACCGCCTCCTTCACCGGCGCCGGCGACCAGGGCCTCGGCGGGGCCCTCGGCGCCGACGTCCTGGGCTCGTACCACTCCTTCGTCGTCGACTACGGCGGCGCCCACCTCTGGCTCGGGGCCGGGTAGCCACACCCGCCTTTCCCGGCCCCTCCCGGGCGTCAGAGGGGCCTCTGAGACCGCATTCGGTGGTCCGCCGACCCCGGCTCGTCGGGATCTGTGGCAATTCCCACAACTCGCCACCCAGATCTTTACTCCCCTCACTTTCGCCTCATACGCTTCCGGCCAGGGCCGGGCGCGTCCGCGGACGGGGACCAGGGGGCAGGGCGACTCGATGCCGGAACGTGAGGGAGAGGGAGCCGGACGGCACACCGATCCCCGGGCCGCCATCGTGGGCACCGGCGCCGTCACCGGCTACGGCTGGGGCCGCAAGCACCTCCAGCAGGGACTGCTCTCGGGACGCTCGGCGGTCCGCGACGTGCCCGGGTTCTCCCCCGCACGTCCCAGAGAGCCGCAGTGGGTGGCCCTGGTGCCCGACGACGGCAGGGCCGAGGACGGCGCCACCCTCGGGGCCCGCGCCGCGCGCTTCGCCGTGCGGGAGGCCGTCGGCGACGCCCACGACCGGGGCTGGCGTCCCGGCCACGTGGTGGGCATCGTCCACTGCCTCGTCCCCGAGCAGGCCGGGCTCATGCCGAACGGGGTGGTGGCCGAGATCATGGCGGAGTTCGGCTTCCACGGCCCCGCCGTCGGCGTGACGGCCATGACGGCCTCCACCATCGCCGGGCTCCTCACCGCCAAGACCTGGATCGACGGCGCCACCGTGGACGACGTCGTCGTCGTGACCGGCGACCTCTCGGCGACACCCGAGCGGTGCGCGGCGCTCCGGGACCTCGGGATCCTCGAGCTCGACGGCCCCGCCCTCGACCGCTGCCGGCCCTTCCAGGAGGGCAGCCGGGGCTCACCGGTGGGCGAGGCGACGGTGGCCTTCGTGGTCTCCAACCACGCCGACCGGGCCTACGCCGCCGTCCGGGGCGGGGCCATGACCTACGACGTCTCCCACACGAGCCCCCTCACCCTCGACGCCGGCCAGGTCCGGCGGGCCTTCGCCGAGGCCCTCGACCGCTCCGGGGCCGAGGCGGGCGAGGTCGCCTACCTGAACGCGCACGGCTCGGGCATCCCCGGCTGTGACGCCGTCGAGGCGGCGGTCTTCGACGAGCTGTTCCCGGCCGGCGCCGGGCTGTTCTCGGTGAAGCCCCTCGTCGGTCACTGCCAGGCGGCGGCCGGGGCGGCCGAGCTGACCGCCTCGCTCTACGGCTTCGAGACCGGCGTCATCCCCGCCCCGCCCCGGGTCGCCCCGGGGCACCGGCGGCTCCTCGACGGGCCCACCGCCGCGTCCGACGGCCTCGTGGTGAAGGCGTCGCTCGGCATGAGCGGGCACAAGGCCGTGGTGGTCCTGGGCCCACCCGTCTGAACCGGCTCAGGCCGAGGGATCGGCGGGGACGGTCCCGAGGGCGCCTCGCTGGTAGTCCTCGAAGGCCTGGACGATCTCGGCCCTCGAGTTCATGACGAAGGGGCCGTAGGCGACGACGGGCTCGCCGATGGGCCGGCCGCCGAGGACGAGCACGTCGAGCTCGGGGCTGCGGCTCTCCTGGCGGCCGTCGGCACGCACCACCACGGTGTCGCCGGCGCCGAGCACGGCCAGCTGCCCGGTGGCGACGGGCCGGCCGGTGCCGGCCACGGCCCCGCTGCCGGAGAGTACGTAGACGAGGGCGTTGAACTCCGGGTTCCAGGGCAGCTCGAGCTCCGCCCCTGGCGCCAGGGTGGCGTGGACCATGGCCATGGGCGTGTGGGTGGCGCCGGGGCCGCCGTGGCCGCCGATCTGGCCGGCGATGACGCGGACGAGCGCCCCGCCGTCGGGGGTGGACACCAGGCCGACGCTCTCGCCCCGCAGGTCCTGATAGCGCGGGGGCACCCACTTGTCGGCCGAGGGCAGGTTCACCCACAACTGGACACCGTGGAAGAGCCCGCCGCTGGCGACGAGCGCCTCGGGGGGCCGCTCGATGTGGAGGATGCCGGCCCCGGCGGTCATCCACTGGGTGTCGCCGTTGGTGATGAGGCCCCCGCCGCCGGTGGAGTCCCGGTGCTGGAAGGTCCCGTCGATCATGTAGGTGACGGTCTCGAAGCCGCGATGCGGGTGCCAGGCCGTGCCCCTGGGCTCTCCCGGGGCGTACTCGACCTCCCCCATCTGGTCCATGTGCACGAAGGGGTCGAGGCTGGCGAGGTCCACGCCGGCGAAGGCACGGCGGACGGGGAAGCCCTCGCCCTCGAACCCGCTCGGCGCCTGGGTGACCGACACCGCTGGCCGCCTGCGGGCCCCTGCGGGCACCTCGAGGCGGGGAAGGGCGGTCAGGTCGTCGACGGTCACGGCTGGCACGGCGGTGGCTCCTCTCGTCAGCGCCCCGGGACCGGGCCCCGTGGGCGCAGCGCCTCTAGGAACACTACTTGTGCCCGCAACATTCCCGGCGGCGGCCGGAGGGGCCTCGCCCCCACGAGCCGTCGGGCACCGTCATCGGCCCAGGCGAGCGACAATGGAGCGGTGCCACGAGGAGTGCCGAACCGGGTCAGCGACGCCGACAGGGCCGCCTGGGCTCGCCAGGCCCGGGCGCTCGCCGATGCCGAGCAGGACGACGAGGGCGGCCCGGAGGAGCGCCGCCGCAGCATCGAGGAGGCCGATGCCGACCGCGCCACGCGTGGCATCCCTCCCCTGAAGACGGAGCCAGAGCTGCACCGGCGTGCCAGAGACCTCGGACTCCTTCGCCGCTGAGTTCCGCCAGCGCCTGGCGGATCGGTGCACAGCGTGTCGGATCCGGATACCGGCGAGACCTACGCCAGCTTCGTGAGAGGTCCAGGCGTCGCCGTCGACGTGCTACTCGCAGAGACCGACTACCAGCGCGAGGCCATGGCGCGCGCCGTCGACGGCGTGATCACCGCCGAGGACGTGATCGTCCACAAGCTCCTGGCGTGGCGCACCCGCGACCGAGACGACATCGCCTCGATCTTCGCCACCGGCACCGAACTGGACGAGCGTTACATCGCCGCCTGGGCCGACGCATGGGACGTCCGAGACCGTTGGGAGCAGGCCAAGCGAGAGCTCCGCTGAACCTTCCCGATGCTCAGGCCCCGAGCGCCAGTGCCTCTCCCGCCCGGTAGGGCGTGCGGTCGGTTCCGCCGAACACCCACACGGCCTTCTCGCCGGCCACCTTCCAGGAGGCGCCGTCACCCACGAGCGCCGTCTCCTCGTCGATGCCGACCATGACGGTGCCGCCCGGGTGCCAGGCCGCGAACCGCTCCAGGGCCCCGTCCCAGCGGGCCATGCGGTCGAAGTGGGGGATGACGGCCATGCCCTCAACGAGGCCGAGCCCGTTCACCTCGCCGGCGGGCACGGCGTGCTCGCCGCGCAGGCTCGGCGCGCCGGCGGTGAGCGCCATGGCCCCCGCCGAACAGCCCGCCAGGGCGGCGCCACCCTGCCAGGCCTCGACGATGGCGGCCCACACCCGGCTTCCCCGCAGGGTCTCCGAAAGGTGATGGGGATCGCCCCCCGAGAGATAGACGATCCCGACGTCGCCCAGGAGGGCGGCGAGCTCGGGACTGTCGGCGTCGGCACGGGTGCGCACCGGCACTGCCACGGGCTCCACACCCATGCCCTCGTAGTGCCGGCGGCCGAGGTCGAGCCAGTACGCTACGCGGGCATCGCCTTCGAGAGCAGCGGCAGTGGGCAGGAACGCGGCCCGGGGCGTCCGGCCCTGCAGGAGCTCGGCGTCGACCGGCTCCATGACGGGGAGGAATTCGCCGCTCCCCACGAGCGCCACCGGCCCCGGACCCGTCATCGCCCCCTCCGTCGTCACCGGGCCGACGCCGGCCCGAGCATCCCAGGACCGTACCGGGAGCGCTGAGGCCGGTGCGCTCCCTCTTGCGCCACCGGGGCTTCCGGCTCCTGCTCGTGGGCCAGGGCGTCTCCGCCTTCGGGGACTGGATGGCGACGATCGGCTTCATGGCCCTGTCCCTCGCCATCACCGGCAGCGCCGTGGCCGTGGGCGTGGTGCTCGTGCTCCGGCTCCTGCCCGCCATGGTGGCCGGGCCGCTCGCCACCCGCCTCGTGGCCCGCTTCGACCGCCGCCGGACGATGATGGTCATGGACGGGTTCCGGGCCGTGGTGGCCGGCCTCGTCCCCCTCGTGAGCGCCATCTGGTGGGTCTACGCCTGCGCCGTGCTCCTCGAGCTGGGCAGCGTGGCCTTCCTCCCCGCCCGCG
>JAGWNV010000196.1 GCA_028872975.1 Acidobacteriota bacterium | reverse complement strand
AAGTCGAGGAAGTAGGCGTCGGGCCCGACCAGCACCCGCCGCCTGTCCCGCTCCACGGCGGCCAGGATGCGCCGCGCCGCCCCCTCGGGGCTCGTGACGGCGACCCGGTCGAAGCGGCGCACCAGCTCGTCCCGGCCACCGCTCCACCGCCGGGCGCTCTCGTCGATGCGGGCGTGGCGGGCGATGTCGGTCTTCACCCCACCGGGATGGACGGTCGTGCACGACACGCCGCACCGCTCGATCTCGAGCTCCATCCGCAGGGTGTCGGTGAAGGCCCGGACCGCGGACTTGGAGGCGCAGTAGGCGGCCTGGGTCGGCACCGGGAGCAGCCCGAAGACGCTCGAGACGTTCACGACGTGCCCCTCACCGGTCGCCTTCAGGTGGGGGAGGAAGGCCTTCGTCCCGTGCACCACCCCCCAGAAGTTCACCCCCATCAGCCACTCGAGATCGGCGATGGCCATGGACTGCACGGTGGCGGCCACGGCCACCCCGGCGTTGTTCACGGCCAGGTGGACCCGGCCGTGCTCGGCGGCGACCTCGTCGGCCCACTGCGCCACCGCCGGGCCGTCGGCCACGTCGAGGATCCGGCCCCGGACCTTCACGCCGGTGCCCTCGCACAGGGTGACGGTCTCCTCGAGCCCCGAGGCGTCCACGTCGGCGAGCGCCAGGTGGGCGCCCCGGCGGGCGAGCTCCCTGGCCAGCGCCCGGCCGATGCCCGATCCGGCCCCGGTCACGGCCGCCACCTTGCCGTCGAAGCCCTCCATGCTCAGGCCTTCGACGCCGGGACGGCCACCGGCTCGAGCGGTGGCCCGGCCTCGGGCGCGGTGGGCCGGGCGGCGTCGTCGGGCCCGCTCCCGGCGGCCCGGGCCCGCTGGTGGGAGAAGACGAGCCCGTCGCCCTCCAGGCCCGAGAGCTTCATGGCCCGATAGTCGCGGAGGAAGCTCTGGTGCACCCGCCACGGGAACGTGGCGCCCTGGCGGGGCAGGAGGTGAGCGGCGCGCCGGATGTACCCGGCGTCGAGCCCCATGAGCGGCTCACCGGTGGAGGCGGCCCCGTCGGCCACCGGGGTCACCTTGCCCCAACCCCGCCGGTGCATGCGGTCGAGGATGCGGCAGACGTAGTCGCAGGTGAGGTCGACCTTGAGCGTCCACGACGCGTTCGTGTAGCCGACGGCCAGGGCGAAGTTCGGCACGTCCTGGAGCATCATCCCCTTGTAGGTGAGCTTGCCGGCCACGTCGAGCGGGCGCCCGGCCACCCACAGCTCGGCGCCCCCGAGGAATTGCAGCTCGAGCCCGGTGGCGGTCACGACGACGTCGGCTTCGAGCTCGGTGCCGGACTCGAGGAGGATCCCCGACGTCGTGAAGCGGGCGATGCGGTCGGTCACGACCGAGGCCGAGCCCCGGCGGATGGCGGCGAAGAGGTCGCCGTCGGGTGCGAGGCAGAAGCGCTGGTCCCACGGGTCGTACCGGGGGGTGAAGTGGGTGCCGATGTCGTAGCCGGGCGGCAGCTCGCGCCTCAGCCGGGCCCGGTAGAGCCGCTTCACGAGCCCGGGGTGCCGGCGGCTCACCCGGTAGAAGCCCTGGAGGAACAGGGCGTGCATCCACCGGATGACGGGTCCGGAGAGCCGCCCGGGCAGGACCTTGCGAAGGATGTCGTCGACCGGGTTCCGGGCCGGGGCGGCCCCCACGTAGCTCGGGGACCGCTGGAGCATCACGACGTGGCCGGCCCGCTCGGCCAGGGCGGGGACCAGGGTGATGGCGGTGGCCCCGCTGCCGACGACCACGACGCGCTTGTCGGTCACGTCGAGGTCCTCGGGCCAGGCCTGGGGGTGCACCACGGTGCCCCGGTAGTCCTCGATCCCGGCGAAGGCCGGGAGGTACCCGTGGTCGTAGCGGTAGTAGCCGGCGCAGGCGAAGAGGAATCCGCAGGTGAACTCGACGGCCGTACCCTCCCCCACCCGCTCGGCCGTCACGTGCCAGCGGGATTCGGCGTCGGACCAGTCGGCCCGGACGATCCGATGCCCGTAGCGGATGCGCTCGTCGACGCCGTAGGCGGAGGCGGTCTCCTGGATGTAGCGGAGGATGGAGGCGCCGTCGGCGATGGCCTTCTCCCCGTCCCAGGGCCGGAAGGAATAGCCGAGGGTGAACATGTCCGAGTCCGACCGGATGCCCGGGTACCGGAACAGGTCCCACGTCCCGCCCATGGCCTGGCGGGCCTCGAAGACGGCGAAGCTCGCCCAGGGGACCTTCTTCCGGAGGTAGCAGCCGGCCCCGACGCCCGACAGCCCGGCCCCGACGACGGCCACGTCGAGGTGCTCGGGCCCGTGGCCCCGAAGGGTGGACACGGCGCCGTCGGTCATGCCGCCGAACCGGCCAGCTGGGCGTTGAGAGTGCCCTCGGTGCCGAAGAGCTCCTCGCGCCACTGCGCCACGAGAGCCGAGGTGTCCCGGTCGTTGGGATGGAAGCCGGGGCGGTCGTACTCGCGCAGCTGGTCCCACAGCGCGCGGCTCACGATCGAGGTCCCCCGCACCCGCCGGAGGCTCTCCCGGAGGGCGCCCCGCTTGTAGGTCGCGGGGTCCATGGCCAGCGACACCAGGAGCTCGGCCATGGTCCCGAGCACGAACCCGAAGCGGGCCACCTTCATCGTGAACACGCGCATCCGCTCGGTGCCCCCCACCGCCCGGTAGACGTCGAAGGCCACGGCCTTGTGCTCGGACTCCTCGAGGGCGTGCCAGACGAAGATGTTGCGCACGGCGTCGTGACCGAGGGCGTGGCGGATCTCCTCGTCGGTCATGACGAGCTCGGCCATGGTGGCCGTGAAGTGCTCAAGGGCGGCGGTGAGGGCCAGGTTCGACTTGGCCGACAGCGTCTTCCACCGAAGGGCCAGTCCCGCCTTCGTGATCCGCTCGAAGCGCTTGGTCGGATAGCCGAGGGTGTCCAGGTGCTCGTTGAGGGCGCGGTGCTCGCGGCCGTGGACGGACTCCTGGCCGATGAAGCCGGCCACCTGACGCTTCAGCACCGGATCGGTGATCTGGTCGCGGAAGTGGCGGACCGAGCGGACGAAGTAGTCCTCCCCGTCGGGGAACACCGAGGAGAGGGCGGCGATGATGTGGCTCGACACGAGGTCGCCGTCGCCGGCGAAGTGCCGGGGGACGTCCCGGAGGGACTCCTCGAACGACATCCTCCGCGTGGTGATGGTCATGCCGGGGTCACTGGTCTGGCTCATGGGTCTGTCTCCCTCGCTCCTGGGCCTGTGGGCTCCTGGGGCCGCCTCGGGGGGTCCCGTCCTGGTACCTACCCAAGAATAGAGGATTTGAGTGAATCCATCAAATCGTCAAATCCTGGTAGCATGGCTGCCATGGACGAGAGGGGGCTCGGGACGGGCAAGGGGGCCCAGACCAGGCGGGCCGTGCTCGAGGCGGCCATCGCCCGCTTCGGCCGGGAGGGCTTCCGGGCCACGGCGGTGGCCGACATCGCCAGGGACGCCGGAGTGGGACCGACGGCGGCCTACGCCTATTTCCCCAGCAAGGAGGCCCTCTTCCTGGCCGCCCTCGACGAGGACGCGGCGGGGATGATCGAGGAGGGCCTCTCCACCATGTCGGGGGCGCTGGCCCTCGAGGACTGGCGCCAGCTGCTCCTCGTGACCCTGGTGAGCGCCGTCGAGCGCCATCCCCTGGCCCGCCGGGTGCTGGCCGGCCTGGAGCCGGAGGTGACCGACCGGGTCCTCGAGATCCCCGCCCTGGCCGAGCTGCGCAAGGCCTGCACCGAGCAGCTCCGGGCCGGCCAAGCGGCGGGCACCGTCCGTGTCGACATCGACCCCCAGGCCATCGGCAGCGGCGTGGTGGCCATCGTGCTGTCGCTGCTCATGTCGATCGTCCAGCTCGGCACCGCCACCGCCGCGCCCTACGGCGACGACGTGCTCACCGTGTTCGCGGCGGCGCTGGAGCCACCCGGCGTCCCCGGCACGCCCTGACCACCAGGGCAGGCGCGCTGGCCGTCAGAACCCGGCCCCGCCGCTCCCGCCGGGACTGGCCGTGGTGGGCGTCGATCCCGAATTGACCGCCGTCGTGGGCGTGTTCGACTTCCCGCCGTTGGACGCCCCCGTGCCGTTGTTGCAGGCAGCGGCGGCGACCCCGAAGAGCGCCACGACGGCGATCGGGGCGAGCTTTCGGGCGATCCTTGAATGCACATGCAGAACTCGACCGGTCATCTAGACCATCTCACCTCCGTACACCCACGACGCGTGAGCACGATATCCATACGGCCGGCACGCGGACGGAGATTGCGGGTCGGGTGGCCGGTGTGTCGGCTCCGCATCGGCGCCGGGCCGGTCAGAACCCGGCACCCCCACCCACACCCGGCGCCGTCGTGGTCGTGGTCGGCACCGTCGTGGGCACCGGCGCGGCCGTCGTGGGCGCCTGCTCGACGTTGCCCGCCGGACCGGCGGCGGGGACGACGGACCACTTCCCCCAGACGTCGGTGATGTTGCCCTTGGCCTGTCCGGCGGCGGTGTCCTCGGCGAAGAAGTAGAGCGGCTTGCCGGCATAGGTGACCTGTCGGACCCCGCCCCTGTCCACCGTGCCCAGATCCGAGGCGCGCACGCCGCTGCCGGCGGTCGCCGTCGTCACTCCGCTCGGAAGGACGAGCTCCGGCCAGATCCTCGTGCAGGCCGAGTCGCAGGCGGTGCTGCTCGGTACCAGGGTGTAGACCGTCTTCCCACCGCTCGAGAGGATCGTCCCGAAGGCGGCGTTCTCGACGGCCGAGACCACCGGACCGCTCGGGGGACGCGCCGTCGCCGTGCCGGCCGCGCTGCACGCGGCGAGGGCCGCGCCCATGACGGCGGCGACGGCGAAGAGCCCGAATCGCCGGGGACCGGTCGGCCTGTCTTGTGTCCCGTCCACCATGTCGTCTCCTGGGATCGGATGTGCCGCGTTCCCACGGTCTACGGTGGCTCGGACGACACGGATTCCCCCCGTCGGCCCGGGCCCCGTCCCGGTGGGCCAATCCGTGCGCCGGGCTGGGCCGTATCCGGAGGTCAGTGCACGTGGCACGAGCGAGGACCCCATGGCGACCGACACCCTCGAGCTGAGCCCGCCCGTGCCTCCTCCGGCCCGTAGCGGCGCCCCTTCGGCGGGGACGAGGGCGCCACGAGGGCCTTCCTCGCGCCTCTTCCTCCCGGCGTTCTCGATCGCCGCCGTCGCCGCCGCCCTCGTCGTGCTCGGCATGCTCGACCGTTGGGGTGGGGCCAGCTTCGCCGGCGCATCGAAGGACCTCCACGTCGTCGTGGTCGGACC
>JAGWNV010000195.1 GCA_028872975.1 Acidobacteriota bacterium | reverse complement strand
AACAAGCGGCTCCGGTTGCGCCCCGGCGACATGGTCGTGATCAGCGCCCACCCGGTGCCGGGGAACGAATGGGCCGTCGGCCAGGTCATCGACGGCCTCCACCGCCGGGGCGCCGAGGTCGTCCACACCGGTGTGGAGCCGGTCCACGTGAGCGGCCACGCCCGCCAAGGGGAGCTCCAGACGTTGCTCTCGGTGGCCCGGCCGCAGTGGTTCGTCCCCGGCCACGGCGAGTACCGCCATCTCGTGAACCACGTCCGGCTGGCCCGGGCCATGGGCGTGGCCGAGGACCACGTCCTGCTGTGCGAGGACGGCGACAGCCTCCTGCTCGGCGACGACGGCCTCGAGCGCACCGACTCGGTGCCGGTCGGGATGCTCTACGTGGACGGCACGGTCGGCGACGTCGAGCACGGGGTCCTCCGCGACCGCCGAGTCCTGGCCGAGGAGGGCGTGGTGGTGGTGGTCGCCACCGTCGACATGCGCCGCCGGGAGGTCGTAGGGTCGCCGGAGATCGTGACGCGTGGATGGGTGCACGCCCCCGAGGCGGAGGCGCTCATCGGGGAGGCGAGCGAGACGGTGCGCAAGGAGCTCGAAGCGGCCCTGGCCGACGGGGCCAGCGAGCACGACCTGTTGAAGCGCCATGCCCGGCGGGCCCTGGGCAAGTTCGTGGGGGAGCGGACCCGGCGCCGGCCCATGATCGTCCCCGTCGTGGTGGTGGTCTGACGTGCCCGGCACCTTCGAGGGTGCCCGGGTGCTCGTCACTGGGGGGTCCTCGGGGATCGGCGCCGGGCTGGCCGAGGCCTTCGCCGCCGCCGGCGCCACCGTCGGCATCGCGGCGCGGCGCCGGGACCGGCTCGAAGCGGTCCTGGAGCGCTGCCGCGCCCACGCCCCGGCCTCGCGCCTGTGGGTCGCCGACCTCGCCGATCCGGGCGCCGTCGATCGCCTCGCCGCCGACGCCCTGGCCGAGCTGGGCGGCGTCGACATCCTCGTCAACAACGCCGGTATCCCCAAACGGCGCCACGTGACGCGCCTCGACCCCGCCACCGTCGAGACCGTGATGGCCATCAACTACCTGTCGCCGGTGCGCCTCACCTTGGCGCTGCTCCCGCACATGCTCGAGCGGGGCTCGGGCCGGGTGGTCAACGTGTCCTCGGTGGCGGCGCCGCTGAGCTCGCCGGGCGAGTCCGCCTACGCCGCCTCCAAGGCGGCCCTGGCCGTCTTCTCCGAGTCCATGGCCGTCGACCTGTGGGACAGCGGGATCAAGGTGACCGTCGTCTATCCCGGGGTGGTCGACACCGAGCTCTTCACCCTCCCCGACAACGACCCCTTCACCGGCGGGGTCGAGGCCATCTCCGTCGACGAGGCCGTGGCCGTCATCGTCGAGGGCGTCGCCGCCGGCGCCCTCTCCGTCTACGTCCCCGGCTTCTTCGCCGAATTCGCCTCCGGCAAGGCCCAGGACGTGCCCGGGTTCCTGGCCGGGGCCGCCGAGTTCGTCCGCCAGCGGGCCGCCGCCGGCAGCGGGTCCGAGCCACCCGCCTGAACCCGCCGGCGCCGCTGGTCCCCGACCCCGGCCACCTCGGCCCCGGGGCCGGTCCGTCGGTGCGCAAGGGACTGCTGTTAGCGTTGTGGCCACTGTGGTGACGACCAAGCGCCGCCCCGCGGGCGCTCGGCCCGGTTCCCGACCCGCCTCCGCCTCGCGGCGCGCCCCGGCGACCGGTGGCGCCCGTGGCGCCGCCGGGGCCCCGGCCTCGCGACGGGCCCCGGCTCGTCGCCAGCCCCCGCCCACGACGGGCCTGGTGGACGCCGCCCTCGACGTCCTGGCCGACCACGCCGAGGACCTGTGGGCGCTCGCCCTCGGGACCCTCGGGGTCCTCCTCGGCATCGCCCTCTTCGCCGATTCCCTGGGCCCGGTCGGTCACGCCGCCCGCCAGGGCCTCGGTGCCGCCCTGGGCGTGGGCCGGTTCCTCGTCCCGCCGGGCTGCCTGGCCAGCGCCGTGCTCCTCGTGGCCGGCCGGCCCCGCTACGAGCCGGCCCGGGCCGTCCTCGGCCTCGCCCTGGCCCTCCTCGCCGTGGGCGGGCTGGCGGACCTGGCCGGGGGGACCCCGCACCTCGGCTCCCCGACGAGGACGCTGTCGGGTGCCGGGGGCTGGCTGGGCGTCGTGGCCGGGGGGCCCCTCCACCGGGCCCTCGGCGGCGGGGGCGCCACCGTGGTCCTCCTCGCCGTCCTCGCCCTCGCCGTCGTGCTCTTCACCGGGGTGACCGTGCGCGGCGCGCTGGGCCGCCTCGCCGCCGTGGGGGCCGCCTCGTGGCGGGTCCTCGCCGGCCGGCGCGCCGGTGACGACGACGAGGAGGATCCCGACGACGACCCGGGGCCCGTCCCCGTGGCCGAGGCGGCGCCCGTGGCGGAACCGGGCGACGACCCGGCCGTGGCGCCCGACGCCCGCTCCGAGGAGGAGCCGCCGACCGAGGACGGTGGGGCGGCCGAGCGACCCCCCGGGCCGGCCCCGGCCGCCGCCCGGGGCGACCAGCTTGCGCTCGACCTCGGGATGCCCCAGGGGGAGTGGCGGCTGCCGCCGCTCAAGATGCTGGGCCGGTCGCGCCAGCAGGAGCTCGACCGGGGCGAGGTGGCCGCCGCCGGGAAGGCCCTCGTCGAGGCCCTCGCCGCCCACGGCGTGGAGACCCGTCTGGTCGGCCACACCGTCGGCCCCACGGTGACCCGCTTCGAGCTCGAGCTCGGCCCCGGGGTGAAGGTGGCCCGCGTGACGAGCCTGTCGCGCGACATCGCCTACGCCATGGCCTCGCCCGACGTCCGCATCCTCGCCCCCATCCCGGGGCGCTCCGCCATCGGCGTCGAGGTCCCCAACCGCCGCCGCCAGCTCGTGACCCTCGGCGACGTGCTCGCCACCGAGGAGGCCCGCCAGGCGGCCCACCCCCTCGAGGTGGCCCTCGGCCGCGACATCGCCGGGCGGGCCGTGATGGCCAACCTGGCCGACATGCCCCACATCCTCATCTCCGGGGCCACCGGGGCGGGGAAGTCCTCCTGCATCAACTCCCTCATCACCTCGGTGCTCATGCGGGCCACCCCCGAGCAGGTCCGGCTCATCCTCGTCGACCCCAAGCGGGTCGAGCTCGGCCAGTACAACGGCCTGCCGCATCTGTTGACCCAGGTCGTCGTCGACCCCAAGAAGGCGGCCAACGCCCTGTCGTGGGCGGTGACGGAGATGGAGCGCCGCTACGACGTGCTGGCCGAGGCGGGGATGCGCGACATCACCGGCTACAACGAGGCCATCGACGCCGGCGTCCTCGACGACGGCGCCCCCGCCGGCCACGACGGCGAGGACGGCCCGGGGGAGCAGGACGGGGGCGCCGGGGAAGGAGGCGGGGGAGGTGCCGAGGAGGGCCGCCACCGCCGGCTCCCCTTCGTCCTCGTCGTCGTCGACGAGCTCAACGACCTCATGATGGTGGCCGCCCGCGACGTCGAGGAGTCGGTGTGCCGCATCGCCCAGATGGCCCGGGCCGTCGGCATCCACCTGGTCCTCGCCACCCAGCGCCCCTCGGTCGACGTGATCACCGGGGTGATCAAGGCCAACATCCCCTCCCGTCTCGCCTTCTCGGTGTCGTCCCTCGCCGACAGCCGGGTCATCCTCGACCAGCCCGGCGCCGAGCGGCTGGTGGGCAAGGGCGACATGCTCCTGCTCACCGCCTCCTCCTCGGTGCCCCGCCGCATCCAGGGCCCCTGGGTCACCGAGGCCGAGGTGCGCCAGGTGGTGGCCCACTGGCGGCGCCAGCGCCAGCCCGAGTACGTGGAGGGCGTAGCCGGCCCCGACGTCGGCCCGGGGGCGGCGGGGGGCGCCGAGGACGACGACGACGAGCTGCTCGCTGCGGCCATGGAGCTCGTCGTGCGGTCTCAGCTAGGGTCGACGTCCATGCTCCAGCGCAAGCTCCGGGTGGGCTTCTCCCGTGCCGGGCGCCTCATGGACCTGCTGGAGCGCCGGGGGGTGGTCGGGCCGTCGGAGGGCTCGAAGGCCCGGGCCGTGCTCATGACCCCCGAGGAACTCGAGCAGCTGAGCACCCGGTAGGCCCATGCCCAGACACGTGACGATCCTGGGCGACCGTCCGGAGGGACCGGTCCCCGGGTCGCCCCGGCATCCCGGACACGGCGACGGTCCCGCCGCCCGACCCCGACCCGCCGCCCCCGGTCCTGTCGCCGGGATGGCGTCGGGGCCCCTCGAGCGGTCCGCCCTGGCCCGCACCCCTCTCGCCCTCGGCACCGGCCACCGCCGGCGCCGGCGGACGCCCTGGCCCATGGCGGCCCTGGCCGTCGCCGGGATGACGGCCATCCTCGTGCTCCAGCTCGGGGGCTCGGCACCGGCGCCCACCCTCCGGCTCGCCGCCCCGGTGCGGGCGACCGTGCCGGGCACGGTCCCGGCCCTGCCGTGGCCGGCCACCGGGCAGTCGGCCCTGGCGGTGCCCGACGCCGGCGTCCTGCTCGCCTCGGGGCCCGAGCAGCCGGTGCCTGTGGCCAGCCTCACCAAGATGATGACGGCCTACGTCGTGTTGAAGGACCACCCGCTCGACCCGAGCGCCCAGGGGCCCACCGTCGTCATGACCCAGACCGACGTGCAGGACGCCGCCGCCGACGCCGCCGGGGGCGACACCTCGGTCCCGGTGACCGCCGGGGAGGGCCTGAGCGAGCGGCAGCTGCTCGACGGCCTGCTCGTCCACTCCGCCGCCGACTTCGCCGACGCCCTGGCCCGGTGGGACGCCGGCACCATCGAGGCCTTCGTGGGCAAGATGAACGCGACGGGCACCGCCCTCGGGCTCCGCCAGACCCACTACGTCGACCCCAACGGCATCGACCCCGGCGACGTGAGCACCGCCGCCGACCAGCTGCGGGTGGCCCGTGCCGGCATGGCCGTCCCCGCCTTCGCCGCCGTCGTGGCCCAGCCCGCCATCGTCGAGCCGGGGGCGGGCACGCTCTCCAATTACGTGCCCATCGTGGGGACCCACGGGGTGGTGGGCGTGAAGTCGGGCTTCACCCAGGCGGCCAACGCCTGCGTGGTGCTCGCCGCCGTGCGCCAGGTCCAGGGCCGCCAGGTCGTCGTCATGGCGGCGGTGACCGGCCATCAGGGGGTGAACGCCATCTATGGCGCCGACGCCGCCGCCCTCGGTCTCATCGACGCCGCCACCGGGGCGCTCGGGGTCCAGACCTTCGTGCCCGCCGGCCAGCGGGCCGCCACGGTGTCGGCCCCCTGGGTGAACCGGACCGCCGTCGGGGTCACGAGCTCAGGCGTGACCACAGTTGTCTGGCCCGGCCA
>JAGWNV010000194.1 GCA_028872975.1 Acidobacteriota bacterium | reverse complement strand
CGCCGGGGAGCACAATCGGACGCGGCGCGAGGTGCACAATCGTGGCCGTGGTCGACCCCGCCGAGGGAGCCGAGGGAGGGACGAAGGGACGGCTCCTCGTGGCCACGCCCCAGCTCACCGACCCCAATTTCACGAGGACGGTGGTCCTCGTCCTCGAGCACGACGAGCCCGGTGCCGTGGGGGTGGTGCTGAACCGCCCCCTGCACGTGGAGGTGGACGAGATCCTCGACGTCTGGGCGGACCTGGCGCGCGCCGCCGCCCCGGGCGTGGTCTTCTCCGGCGGCCCGGTGTCGCCCGATGCCGTGATCGGCCTGGCCCGCCCCGCCCCCGGCGCCGTGGACCCGGGGTGGCGGCCGGTGCTCGACGGGGACGCTCCCGGCGGTGCCGGCGTCGTCGACCTCTCGGTGGCGCCGGTGGACCAGCCAGTGCCTCTCGAGTCGGTGCGGCTCTTCTCCGGGTACGCCGGGTGGGCGCCGGGCCAGCTCGAAGGCGAGCTCGACGACGGCGGGTGGTTCCTCGTCGACGCCCTCGCCGACGACCTCTTCTGTGCCGAGCCCGACCGGCTGTGGCACGACGTGCTCCAGCGCCAGCGCGGCGCCCTCGCCATGCTCGCCGCCTACCCCCCGACGCCCTCGGTCAACTGAGGTCCTCGCCGCCGGCCGCCGTAGGATGCCGGCGGTGGCGACAGCGGGCGACGCGGCGGGATCGGTGCATGCCACCCGGCGCGCCGCCAGCGGTGACGTGGCGGGGCTCGTCGAGGTCCTCGGGCGGGCCTTCGACGACGACCCGGTGGCCGGCTTCCTGTTCCGCGGCGACCGGCGCCGGCACCGGGGCCTGCGGCGGTTCTTCCGGATCCAGCTGACCTCCCTCTACGCCGGCGACGGCGAGGTGTGGACCACAGGCGACCTGGCCGGGGCGGCCATCTGGGCACCTCCCTCGAAGGCCCTGCCGGGGCTGCGCGACCTCTGGCACCTGGCCCCGCTCCTCCCTGACCTCGCCGGCCTCGGCAGGTCCGTCCCCGACGCGGCGCGGCTCCTCGCCGAGGTGGAGCGGCGCCGGCCCCGGGCGCCGCACTGGTACCTGGCGACACTGGGCACCGACCCCGACCGCCAGGGAAAGGGCGTGGGCTCGGCCCTCCTCGTCGACGTGCTCTCGCGCTGTGACGCCGAGGGCGTGCCCGCCTACCTCGAGTCGTCCAAGGAGCGGAACCTCGCCTTCTACGCCCGGCACCGCTTCGAGGTGACCGGCGAGCTGCAGGTCCCCCACGGCGGGCCCCGGCTGTGGTTCATGTGGCGTGAGCCCCGTCCCCCCGGGGACTGAGGGCCCGGCGCCGGTGTCGCGCTCAGCCCGTCGGCACCCCCACCGGCCGCCACGACCCCTCGGCCCGCGACGCCGCCGCCGGTGTGAGCGACCGCAGGCCCTCGGGGAGCGGGTCCGGACCGCTCACCAGCCGGCGCAGGGTCTCGAGCACGGCCCGGGTGGGCGCAGACGGCATGCCCCGGCTCCGCAGGGCCAGTCCCACGTGCCGCGCCGACAGGCCCTCCACCGCCACGAGGCGGAACCGCTGACGCAGATGGGGGGGGACGGCGGTGGCGGGAAGGACCGCCGGCCCGTAGCCCTCGAAGGTCAAGGTGGCGATGAGCCGGATGCCGTCGAGCTCGGCACGCGCCCGAAGTGCCACCCCGACGGGCTTCACCGCCGCGTCGAGCTCGGCGCGCAGCGTCGTCCCCGGCGCCGGCAGGAGCAGGTCGAGCTCGGCCAGGTCGGCGAGGTCGACCCGATGGGCACCGGCCACGGGGTCGTCGTCGGCGGGGACGACGAGGACGAGGTCCTCCTCGAAGAGGGGCTCGAAGCTCAGCTCCCGGCCCGCCACCGGCGCCGTGAGGACGGCCATGTCGAGCCGCCCGGCGCCCAGCTGCGGCTCGAGGAGCGTGTTCGTGCCCTCGGCGACGGTGAGCCGGAGGTTGGGATGGCGCGTCCCGAGCTCCGAGAGCAGCAGCGGCACGAGCCAGCGCGCCGTGGTGCCGATCATCCCGGCCCGGACGAACCCGGCCACCTCCTGGCGCAGCGCCCCCAGGTCGGATCCGATGGCCTCGAGCTCGCCGAGCACGCGGTAGGTCCGGGTGGCCACCACCTCCCCCTCGGGGGTGAGTGTCCCCGAGGACCGCTCGACCAGGGTGGCCCCGAGCTCCCGCTCGAGGCGGGCCACGTGGGCCGAGACGTTGGACTGGACGGTGCCGAGGGCCTCGGCGGCGGCCGAGAAGGACCGGTGCTCGGCCACGGCCACCAGGGCCTGGAGGTGCCGGACGTCCATCTGAAATAACGATAGCAGATATCTGTCGTAGCTGTTTGACAGATCCGCCTGGATTCCGCAGAATGTCGGTGAGACCACAGGACGGACTCCCCCCCTCCGCTTCCTGTCCAGTCGGGACGAAGGGACCGGATTCCCCCCCGGTCCCTTCGTCGCGTCCGGGCTCCATCGTGCCCGGGCGGTCCCGGTATGTTCTCGCCGTGGCCCGCCGCCGTCCGGGGAGCGCTGTCTTCGTCGACCTCGACCGCACCTTGTTGCGCGGGGCGAGCGGCCTGGTGCTGAGCGCGGCCATGCACGCCGAAGGGCTCTTCGAGGGTCGCCCGTCGCTGCCGGGGGAGCGGGTCTTCTACGCCGCCTACGACCTGCTCGGCGAGTCCATCCCCTTCATGGCCATGGTGCGGGCCGCCCCCCATTTCGTGAAGGGCTGGTCGGTCGAGGCCGTCCAGCGCGCCGGGCAGCTGGCCGCACCCGAGCTCGCCGCCCTCGTGCAGCCCTACGCCCCGGCCGTGCTGGCCGAGCACCGGGCCGCCGGCCGGCGCATCGTGCTGGCCACCACCACTCCCGGCGATCTCATCGCCCCCTTCGCCGAGCTCCTCGGCATCGACGACGTGGTGGCCACCCGCTACGCCCGCCAGGAGGGGCGCTACAGCGGCGGGATCGACGGTCCCTTCGTGTGGGCGACGGGCAAGCGCGACGCCGTGGAGCGCTACGCCCGCAGGAACGCCGTGGACCTCGGCGCCAGTCACGCCTACTCCGACAGCTTCTTCGACCTGCCCCTGCTCCAGCGCGTCGGGCACCCGCACGTCGTCAACCCCGACCGCCGGCTGCGCCTGGTGGCGACCGTGCGGCGCTGGCCCCTCGAGCACTGGGACCGTCCGTCGGGCGTCCCCAAGGTCCTCGGGCTCGAGCCTTACCACCTGCTGCGCCCGGTGGTCCGTCCCGAGTTGTTCCCCTACGCCCGCTTCGACATCGCCGGGCTCGACCAGGTCCCGAGTCGCGGGCCTGCCCTCCTGGCCGCCAACCACCGCAGCTACTTCGATGTCGCCGCGCTGGCGATCGTGGCGGCACGGGTGGGGCGACCGGTGCGGTTCCTCGGCAAGCGCGAGCTGTTCGATGCCCCCGTCATCGGCCAGCTGGCGCGGGCGCTCGGTGGCATCAGCGTGGACCGCGGCACCCGCTCCGACACCCCGCTGCGCGAGGCGCGCCGCGCCCTCGAGGCCGGTGAGGTGGTGGTGATCCTCCCCCAGGGGACGATCCCGAGAGGCCGGGCCTTCTTCGACCCGCACCTCGTCGCCAAGACCGGGACCGCCCGCCTGGCGGCGATGACGGGGGTGCCCGTGGTTCCCGTCGGCATCTGGGGCACCGAGCACGTCTGGCCGCGCTCGGCCCGCCTGCCGGACGTGACGGCCGTCCTGGACCCGCCCCGGGTGCGCGTCCGCGTCGGCCCCGCCGTGGCCCTCGGGTTGACCGACGCCGTGGCCGACACCGAGGCGATCATGGACGCCGTCACCGCGCTCCTGCCCGCCGAGGCCCGGAGGCCCCACGAACCGACGCCCGAGGAGCTCGCCCGCACCTTTCCGCCGGGGCACAGCGCCGGGTGAGTATGACCGCCGGCGCCGTCCCCCCGCCCGCCCGGGCGCGGGCGGCGGCATGGTCCGCCGTCGCCGTCGGCTCGTTGTCGAGGCGGCTGCGCCTGGGATCGGGCTCGGTCGTGGGCGGCCGGGTGGGGCTCCTCGTGGACCCCGGCCTCCTCGAGGCCCTGGGACGGGGGCGCACCGCCGCACTCGTCACCGGCACGAACGGCAAGACCACCACCACCCGGCTCCTCGTGGCCGCCCTCGGGGGGCCGGGCGCGGTGGCGACGAACGCCACGGGGTCGAACCTCCCTCCCGGCTGGGCCGGCGCCCTGGCCGCCACCCCGGCCGTGCCCGCCGTGCTCGAGGTGGACGAGGGGTACCTGGGCAGGGCGGTGGGCGCGTTCGAGCCGTCGGTCGTGACGCTGCTCAACCTCTCGCGCGACCAGCTCGACCGCGTCAGCGAGGTGCGGATGGTGGCGGCGCGGTTCCGCTCCGCCCTGTCGGGGTTCGCCGGCACCGTCGTCGCCAACGCCGACGACCCGTTGGTCGTGTGGGCGGCGGGCACCGCCTCGTCGGTGGTGTGGGTGGGCGCCGGCGAGCTGTGGCGCTCCGACGCCGTGGGGTGCCCGGCCTGCGACGGGCCCGTCCTCTTCGACCCGGGCGGCCGGGGGTGGTCGAGCTCGTGCGGCCTGGCCCGCCCCGCACCCTCCCTCGAGCTCGAGGACGAGGAGCTCGTCACCCCCGGCGGCGGGCGCCACCCGCTGTCGCTGGCCCTCCCCGGCCGCTGCAACCGCGCCAACGCCGCCATGGCGACGGCTGCCGCCGGCGTCCTCGGGGTCGGCCCCGATGCGGCCCTGGCGGCGATGGCCGAGGTGCGCGACGTCGAGGGACGGTTCCGCACCGTGACGGCCGGGCCGGTCACGGCCAGGCTCCTCCTGGCCAAGAACCCCGCGGGATGGGCCGAGCTGTTGGACCTGCTCGAGGGGGGGACGAGCCCGGTGGTGGTGGGCATCAACGCCCGGGTGGCCGACGGGCACGACCCGTCGTGGTTGTGGGACGTGGCCTTCGAGCGGCTGGCCGGGCGGCGGGTGGTGGCGACGGGGGAGCGGGGGCGGGATCTCGCCGTGCGCCTGCGCTACGCCGGGGTCGCCCACGCCACGGCGGCCGACCAGCTCGACGCCCTGGCGGCGTCGGGCAGCGCCTCGGTGGAGTACGTGGGCAACTACACGGCCTTCCAGGACCTGCGGCGCCGCCTCGAGCGCGACGGCGCAGGGCGCGCCCTCACCGTGCACCGGTTCCCCTCCCCGGCCGCCGTGCCCTCGGCACGGGTCGCCCCGCTCGAGGCGGCCGCCGGGGAACCCGACCACCGGCGCCGGCGGCGCGACGGCGTGTCCCCGTTGCGGGTGGTGGTGGTCCACCCTGATCTCCTCGGGACCTACGGTGACGGGGGCAACGGCCGGGT
>JAGWNV010000193.1 GCA_028872975.1 Acidobacteriota bacterium | reverse complement strand
GAACGGCGACCGCTTCACCGTGCTCGTCATCGGGCCCACCAGCTACTTCCAGGGCGACGCCCTGGCCATGGTGACGAGCCTGGGAGTCCCTGGACCCGTGGCCCAGGCCCACGCCGGGCAGTGGATCTCGCTCGCGTCGGGCGACGCGCCGTACCAGTCGGTCACGGCGGCGGTGACGACGTCCTCGGCGCTCGAGGACAACGTGACCTTCCGGCCCACCCGGGTCCTCGGGGTCTCCAAGGTGGCCGGCCGCCAGCTCCAAGGTGTCCAGGGCCCGGTGCGATCGGTCGGGGGCCAGCAGGTCCAGGGCACCGCCACCCTCTACGTGACCACGGGAAGTCGGCCATTGCCCCTCCGCTACGTCGAGCACGGCACGCTCGGCAAGGGCTCGACGGCCGGCTCGCTCGACTTCACCCTCGCCTTCTCGGCCTGGGGCGCGGCGCTCCGCGAGACGGCGCCGGCGGCGCCGGTCCCCTTCTCGGCCCTCGGCGCCTCCGGGACGCCGTCGGGGCCGGGCCCGACCTACTACACCTGAGCTCCTCGAGGACGGTCCGCCGTGCCTGCATTCGTCATCTACCAGGGAGAGGTGCTCGACCCGGTGCGCTACGAGGCCTACAAGGCCGAGGCGGCCGAGAGCGTCCGGGAGGCCGGCGGCCGCTATCTCGCCCGGGGCGGGGAGGTCGAGGTGCTCGAGGGCGAGGCTCCTCCGGGCCGGACGGTGGTGCTCGAGTTCCCGACACGCGCCGCCGCCGTCGCCTGGTACGAGGGCGCGCGGTACACGGCGGCCCGCGCACTGCGCCAAGGGGTGGCGAGGGCCAGCATGTACGTCGTGGACGGGATCGGCTGAACCGCCGACTCGCCGCTCCTCCCCGACCGTCGTGCCGGGAGGGCCGGTGTCAGCTGGCGGCCGCCCGGCTCGGTGGGCTCGTCCGGCCGTCGGGGCCGGACGCCGCCGCGCCACAGGCGCGGCAGAACGCGTCACCGGCGACGAGCTTGGTCCCGCAGTGCCCGCAGAAGGCGGCGCTGGTCTCGTCCGTTGGCGCCGGCGGTGGGGCGGGGACGGTGGCGACCGGCCTCGGCGGGGACGGTGGCGCCGCGAAGGCCGGTGGGGCGAACGGCGGCGGCGGCGGCACCGCCGCGGGCGCCATGGGAGGGACGCTCGGGATCATGCGCTGACGGGGAACCACCTTGGGCGCGGGGACGGCGAGGTAGCGGGCTTCGGCCTCCGAGCCCCGGGTCCGTCGGTAGGCGACGGCGCTGAAGAGGCTGGCCAGCCCGGAGGCGAGCAGCACCCCGAGCGGGGGGAGCCAGATGGTCTTGTCGGCCTGCCAGGCGTGGAAGAGCGCCGAGATGCCCCCTCCCATGGTGACGAGGGCGCTGGCCATCGCGACGACGCCGAACACGAAGGCCGCCGTCAGGGTCTCCGTCCGGCGAAGCACGAACAAGGCCCGGAAGTCGGCATCCTCCTGGCTGCCGGCGAGACGCCTCCTCATGGCCCGCCAGTGGGGCACCCAGACGACGGCGCCCACGACGAAGGCGGAGACGGCCGACGCCGCCAGGTCGCGGAAGTCGCTGCTCGAGTAGCTGGTGGACACGGCGTAGGCGAGGGCGGCGGTGACGGCGGTGGCGGCCCCGGTCACCATCAGGAAGAACGACGAGAACGAGGTCACGGCGAAGTAGAGGCGCAGCGCCGACCCCCTGGCGACCTCGACGCGGTGTCCCTCGTTCCGGTTGGCGGCGTAGGCGATGAGGACCACCGCCCATCCCACCACGGTGCCGATCGAGAGCAGGAAGCCGAGCGCCCACAGCCAGGGGGCCTTCTTCCCTCGCTCGGTGGCGTCGAAGAAGATCCAGGCCGTGAGGGCCACGACGACGGCAACGACCAGGAAGCTCAGTGCCTGCATGGCGACTCCTCCTGAGAGCCTCTGGCGCCAGGATGCGGCGCTTCCGCCGGTCTCTCCAGGGTCCTAAGACCCCGGCCTACGACCCGAGGGCCAGGGCCAGCGGCACCTTGGAGAAGAGCGAGGAGCGAGGCACGGCGTCTCGCCGCACCTCCGCCGGCTCCCCCGGTCACGGCGTGGACGAACCGTTCGGGTCGGCGACGGTCAGCCGGTCACGTCCCGAGGTGCTGGTTGTGGCGCAGGAGGATGGTGGAGTGGGCCGTGAGGTTCACCGTCGGCTGTCCCACGAGGTGCCGTCCCGGCCGGGCCGTGTTGAGCAGCGCCTCCCACACCCCGGGCCGCTCGAGACGGGGCAGCGTGTAGGGCTTCGACCGGGTCCCGCCGTTCAACAGCAGCAGGACGGTGTCGCCGAAGGTGGGCCGGCCCCGCTCGTCGATCTCGTCGGTGGCCCTCCCGAGCAGCAGCATGCCCAGGGTGCGGTTCTCGGGATCGGCCCAGTCGGCCTCGGCCATCTCGGCGCCGTCGGCTCGCACCCAGGTCACGTCGCGCATGCCGCCCGGGGCGGCCTCCTCGCCGGTGAAGAAGTCCCGGCGGCGCAGGATGGGGTTCGACCGGAAGATCTGGATCAGCTCCCGGGTGAAGTGGACGAGGGACCGGGCGG
This sequence comes from Acidobacteriota bacterium, assembly GCA_028872975.1. Classification (GTDB taxonomy): domain Bacteria; phylum Actinomycetota; class Acidimicrobiia; order Acidimicrobiales; family UBA8190; genus UBA8190. Next base: position 2,817 of record JAGWNV010000193.1, on the reverse strand, counting down.
CGTCGTCGAAGTCCCAGTCGAACCAGCTCGTCTCGTTGTCCTGGCAGTAGGCGTTGTTGTTGCCCTGCTGGCTCCGGCCGAACTCGTCGCCGCCGAGGATCATCCTGATCCCCTGGGAGAAGAAGAGGGTGGCCAGGAGGTTCCGCTTCATCCGCTCCCGGAGCCGCACCACCCGCACCGACTCGGTGGGTCCCTCGGCCCCCCAGTTCCGGCTGAAGTTCTCGTCGGTCCCGTCCCGGTTGTCCTCGCCGTTGGCCTCGTTGTGCTTGTGGTCGAAGCCGACGAGGTCGCTCAGCGTGAAGCCGTCGTGGCAGGTGACGAAGTTCACGCTGGCGTAGGTGCGCCGGCCGCTCGGGGCGAAGATGTCGCTCGACCCGGTGAGCCGGGAGGCCAGCTCAGGGACCTGGCCGGGGTCGCCGCGCCAGAACCGCCGGATGCAGTCCCGGAAGGCCCCGTTCCACTCGGCCCATCCCGGTGGGAACCGGCCCAGCCGGTAGCCGTCGGGGCCCACGTCCCAGGGCTCGGCGATGAGCTTGACCTGCGACAGCACTGGGTCCTGCTGGATCACCTCGAAGAAGGCGCTGCGCTGGTTCTCGATGCCACGGACGAGCACCGGCGCCAGGTCGAAGCGGAACCCGTCGACGTGCATGTCGGTCACCCAGTACCGGAGGCTGTCCATGATGAGCGCCATGGTCCGGGGATGGACGATGTTGAGCGAGTTCCCCGTCCCCGTGAAGTCGGTGTAGTACCGGGGGTCGTCGGCCAGCCGGTAGTACGAGGCGTTGTCGATCCCCCGCAGCGACAAGGTGGGGCCGAGCTCGTTGCCCTCGGCGGTGTGGTTGTAGACGACGTCGAGGATGACCTCGAGCCCGGCCCGGTGCAGGGTCTTCACCATCGACTTGAACTCGGTGACCTGCTGGCCGAGCCCGGCCGTGGCGTAGCCCACGTGGGGGGCGAAGAAGCCGATGGAGTTGTAGCCCCAGTAGTTCGTGAGGCCCCGATCGACGAGGGCCCGCTCCGGGACGTACTGGTGCACCGGCATGAGCTCGACGGCGGTGACCCCCAGGGAGAGGAGGTGGTCGATGACGGCGTCGGAGGACAGGCCCAGGTAGGTGCCCCGGAGGTGCTCGGGGACCCCGGGATGCCTGATCGTCGTCCCCCGGACGTGGCACTCGTAGACGACGGTCCGGTTGGCGGCGACCGCCGGCGGACGGTCGTCGCCCCAGGTGAAGGCCGGGTCGACGACGATGCAACGCGGCATGGCCCCGGCCGAGTCCCGGTCGTCGAAGGAGCAGTCGGCCTCGGGGTCGCCGATCCGGTAGCCGAAGACCTCGTCGACGAGCTGCACCGGCCCCGTGACCGCCTTGGCGTAGGGGTCGATGAGGAGCTTGGCCGGGTTGAACCGGTGTCCTTGGTCGGGGGCGTAGGGGCCCTCGACCCGGTAGCCGTAGAGGGTCCCCGGGCGGGCGTCGGGCAGATAGGCGTGCCAGATCCGGTCGGTGGCGAGGGGCATGGGCACCGTCGACCACGGCTTGAGGGCGGCGGCGTCGTCGAAGATGCACAGCTCGACGCCGGTGGCGTGCTCGGAGAAGAGGGCGAAGTTGACCCCCTCGCCGTCCCAGGTGGCACCGAGGGGATGGGGGCTCCCGGGCCAGACGCGCATCAGGCCGCCCCTCGGTCACAGACGAGGGCGCAGAACCCGAAAGCCGCAAGCCGGACCTCGGCACCGGCGGAGAAGCGTCCCGCCAACCGGACGCCCTCCCCGCCGAGGGCGGGATCGGCGCTGTCGGCCACCGTCCCCCAGGGCCCCGGCGGATGGCGGGGCACGACCCCGTGAGCGGGCTCCCCCTGGTCGGACGACGACGCCGCCAGGCCCCGCCGCCGGGCCCGGGGGGTGGCGGCTGCGAGCGAGGTCAACCGAGGAGTCGCCGTTCGGGGCGGCTCAGTCCCCCGAGTTCGTGGACGAAGACGACGCAGCCGAGGGGCGGAGCGGTGACGTTGAGCGTCCTCGGCTTGCCGTGCCAGGGCACCGGCTGGGTGTCGGCGCCCCCGAGGTTCCCGATCCCGCTGCCTCCGTAGGCCTCGGCATCGGTGTTGAGGGCCTCGCGCCAGAACCCGGGCTCGGGCACGCCGAGGAGGACGTTGTGCCGGGGCACCGGGGTGAAGTTGCACAGCACCAGGGCGGGGGGCTCGTGGGGGGCGACGCGGAGGAAGGCGAGGAGGCTGTCCTCGGCGTCGTCGGCGAGGACCCACTCGAAGCCGCCGGAGTCGCAGTCGAGGAGGTGCAGGGCGGGGGTGTCGCGATAGAGGCGGTTCAGGTCGCCGACCAGCCGGCACAGACCGGCGTGGGGAGCCAGGTCGAGCAGGTGCCAGTCCAGGGAGCGGTCGTGGTCCCACTCGTGCCACTGGCCGATCTCGGCGCCCATGAACAGCAGCTTCTTGCCCGGGAGGGCGAACTGGTAGGCGAGGAGCAGCCGGAGGTTGGCGAACTTCTGCCAGTCGTCCCCCGGCATCTTGGCCAACAGCGACCCCTTGCCGTGGACCACCTCGTCGTGCGAGAGGGGGAGCATGAAGTTCTCGGAGTAGCCGTAGACGGCCCGGAAGGTCAGCCGGTCGTGGTGCCAGCGGCGGTGGACGGGATCCTCCTGGACGTACTCGAGGGTGTCGTGCATCCAGCCCATGTCCCACTTGTACCCGAACCCGAGCCCGCCGGCGTCGACGGGCCGGGACACCCCGGGCCACGCCGTCGACTCCTCGGCCACGGTGTGGACGTCGGGGTGGTCCTCGTAGGTGCCGCTGTTCAAGACCCGGAGGAAG
>JAGWNV010000192.1 GCA_028872975.1 Acidobacteriota bacterium | reverse complement strand
AGCACGGCGACGAGGACGTCGTCTCCCGCCGTCCGCCGCCGGCCGTCGGTGGACCGGTAGCCGCCCTGCACGCCGTGCAGCCGCGCCAGGCCCTGTAGGGCCCGTCGGGCGTTGCGGCCGCTCGCCGCAGGGCGCCGGGCCGGTACCCCCGGCGGCACGATCCGTCGGGGGGTCATCGGGACTCCAGCAGGTCGAGTACACCCCGGGCGGGGATGGCGATCCAGTCGGGCCGGCTGTCGGCCTCGTAGCCGATCTCGTAGAGCGCCTTCTCCAGAAGGGCGAATTCGAGGAGGGCGGAGAGGTGGCCCTCGTCCACCGGCAGGAAGGCGGCGCCGGCGGCGGTGTCGAGGTAGGCGTGCAGGAAGGTCCCGGTGACACCCCGGTGCCACAGGGCGAGCCAGGCGTCGTCGGCCTCGTCCTCCTCGATGCGTCCGAGGCTGCGGCCGATGCGCACGGCGGCGGCGCGGGCCGCGTAGTGGAACGAGCGGATCATGCCGGCCACGTCGACGAGGGCGGGGCGCTTGAGGCGCCGCTGGCCGATGGACCGGTTGGGTTCCCCCTCGAAGTCGACGACGGCGAAGTCCTTCCCCGTCCACAGCACCTGGCCGAGGTGGTAGTCCCCGTGGCACCGGATCCGTTCGGCCCGGGCCGGCACCCTGGCCAGATCGAGCAGCCGGCTCAGGATCTCGTCCTCGCAGGCCAGGACGGCGGCGACCTCGGGCGAGTGGCCGACGAGCCGCCGGGCCTGCCGGAAGGACCGCTTGGCCAGGGCCCGGGCCCCGTGCGCCATGGCCTGGCGGTCACCGGGCGACAGCGCCTCGGGGGCGAAGCTCGGGTCGTCCTTCTCCGAGGCGAGCGCCCAGTGCAGCTCGGCGGTGCGCCGGCCGAGGAGCGCCGCCCATTCGAGGTGGGGCCCCACGAGCGTGAAGACCCCCTCCCCGGACTGCGGGGGACAGCCCTCGGCCCATTCGCCGGCCAGGTCGGCCACACGGACCGGCGACCTCGCTGCGGGCGGGCTGTCTGCGGCCGGGCCGGCCAGGAGCTCCTCGAGCCCACGGGTGAGCATGTCGACCACGTAGCTGAAGCCGTCCCCCTCGTTGGCCACGTACTCCTCGACCGATACCAAGGTGACGGGCCCGCCGGCGGACGGCCGGTACTCCATCGAGCCCCCCACGAGCGGGGTGCCGGCGAACCGGGCCCGCTCGCCGAGGAACCTGCCCATCTCGACGGCGGGATTGACCCCGGGTTCCACGCGCCGGAGCACCTTCACCACGAGGGCGCTGTCGACGGCCACCGACGTGTTGCTCTGCTCCGCCGACATGGGCGTGGGCTCGACGTCCGCTGCCACCGCGTCGAGCAGCCGCCGGAGGGTGGGAGCGGGGAGCCCGTGCAGGCGTCCCCGGCGGCCCGGCAGCTGCCGGCGCCGGGCGACGGCCTCGAGCAGCGACAAGGTGAACCTCGGCTCCCAGACGGCGTCGTAGAGGACCCCGGTCACGGCCTCCTCGCCGGAGGAGATGACGCGCAGGCCGGCCACCACGGCGTCGGGCCGCCACCGCGCCAGGTCCTCGGCCCGAGCCCCCTCGGCGAAGGCGAGGGGCAGGACGTAGGTGGAGGCCGAGGTGGCCGGGGCGTCGACGGCCTCCACGTTCAGGAGCAGGAGCACCGCCAGCGGGCCGCCGGGGGGCTCGGGCGGCTCCCCCACCGTCAGGGCGTCGACGACCTCGACGGACTTGATCCTCCCGGCCTTGCCGGCGTACCACCGCCGCTCGGCCACGTAGGCGGGGAGCACGCGCTCGAGCTGCTCGAGGCCCCGGCCGGTGAGGATGGTCGGCCAGGCGCCCTGGGTGACGAGCTCGGGGCGGGGCCCCGAGGCGCTCTCGTCCTGGCTCTCGAGGGCGAACCAGTAGAAACCGTGGCCGCCGAGGGTGACGAAGTAGGGGAGGTCGCCGACGGGCGGGAAGGGCGTGCCCCCGAACAGCTCCACCGGAACGGCGCCGCAGAACTCGGCCAGGTCGAGCTCGACGCTCTGGGGATGGCGCGACAGGTTGACCACCACCAGGATCCGCTCCTCGCCGTAGGTGCGCAGGAAGGCCAGCACCTTCCGGTTGTCGGGGAAGAGCAGCTGGAGCGAGCCCCGGGCGAAGGCCCGGTAGCGGGTGCGCAGCGCGATCAGCCGCCGGGTCCACCACAGGAGCGACCCGGGGTTCTCCCAGGCCGCTTCGACGTTGACGGCCTGGTAGTGGTAGGCGGGGTCGATGATGACAGGGAGGAACAGTCGCTGGGGGTTGGCCGCCGAGAAGCCGGCGTTGCGGTCGCTCCCCCACTGCATGGGCGTCCGCACGGCGTTGCGGTCGCCGAGGTAGATGTTGTCCCCCATCCCGATCTCGTCGCCGTAGTAGACGATCGGCGTCCCGGGCAGGGAGAAAAGGAGGCCGTTCATCATCTCCATGAGCGCCCGGTCGTTGCCGAGCAGCGGGGCCAGCCGGCGGCGGATGCCCACGTTGACCCGGGCTTGGGGGTCCTGGGCGTAGGCCCGGTACATGTAGTCGCGCTCCTCGTCGGTGACCATCTCCAAGGTGAGCTCGTCGTGGTTCCGGAGGAAGAGGGCCCATTGGCAGTCGGGGGGCACCCGGGGCGTGTCGGTGAGGATGTCGACGATGGGGAACCGGTCCTCCTGCCGGGCGGCCATGAACATCCGGGGCATGAGGGGGAAGTGGAAGGCCATGTGGCAGGCGTCCCCCTCGCCCATGTAGGCCACGGCGTCCTCGGGCCACTGGTTGGCCTCGGCCAGGAGCATCCGCTGCTCGAACCGCCCGTCCACGTGGCGGCGCAGCCTGCGGAGGAAGCCGAAGGTCTCGGGCAGGTTCTCGCCCGTCGTCCCCTCCCGGACGTAGAGATAGGGCACGGCGTCGAGGCGGAGCCCGTCCACGCCCATCTCGAGCCAGAAGTCGACGACGTCGATGATCTCGTCCTGCACGGCCGGGTTGTCGTAGTTGAGGCTGGGCTGGTGGGAGTAGAAGCGGTGCCAGAAGTAGGCATGGGCGACCGGGTCCCAGGTCCAGTTGGAGGACTCGAAGTCCTTGAAGATGACCCGGGCGTCGGTGAAGCGGTCCGGAGCGTCGCTCCAGAGGTAGTAGTCGCGCGCCGCAGATCCGGCGCCGGCCCGCCGGGCCCGCTGGAACCAGGGGTGCTGGTCCGAGGTGTGGGCCAGGACGAGCTCGGTGATCACCCGCAGCCCCCGACGGTGGGCCTCCCGGAGGAAGGTCCGGAAGTCCCGGAGGTCGCCGTAGGCGGCGTGCACGTGGCGGTAGTCGGCGATGTCGTACCCGTCGTCGCGCAGCGGTGAGGGATAGAAGGGAAGGAGCCACAGGGCCGTCACCCCGAGGTCCTGGAGGTAGTCGAGCTTGCCGACGAGGCCCCGGAAGTCGCCGATGCCGTCGCCGTTGCTGTCGGCGAAGGCCCGGACGTGCAGCTCGTAGATGACGGCGTCCTTGTACCAGTGGGCGAGGTCCGCCCCGACGACCTCGCCGGCGGGGGCCTCGAGGAGGCTCACGCCCTGCCCCCGGCCTCGACGACGAGGACGTGGGCCGGCACGACGGCGGGGTCGAGCAACACGAAGTTGCGCCCGCCGCGCCAGGCGTACCTGGAGTCGGTGAGGAGGTCGTGGACGACGTAGGCGTCGTCCCCGCCGTGCCCGAGCCACTCCGGGTCGAGTTCGAGCCAGCCGGACTGGCGGTGGTGGGGGTCGATGTTCACGACGACGACCACCCTGTTGGTCCCCCAGCGGCGCCCATAGGCGACGAGGGCCTCGTTGTCGGTCCCCCAGCGTCGGAGGTTGCGGTCGTGCTGGAGGGCCGGGTTGGACCGCCGGACGGCGTTCACCCTGCCCACGAACTCGGCCAGGCTGTGACGGGCCCCGAGGTCCCAGTGGCGAATCTCGTACTTCTCGGAGTGGAGGTACTCCTCGGAGCCGGCCTGGAGGGGCTCGTGCTCCTGGAGCTCGAAGGCGGGCCCGTAGATCCCGTAGCTGGCGGCCATGGTGGCGGCCAGGACCAGTCGGGCCATGAAGGCGGCCCTGCCGTCGCGCTGGAGGGTCTCGGTGAGGATGTCGGGGGTGTTGGGCCACAGGTTCGGCCGCATGAACTCTGCGGCCGGGCCGTGGTGGAGCTCCTCCATGTACTGCTCGATCTCCCACTTGGTGTTGCGCCAGGTGAAGTACGTGTAGGACTGGCTGAAGCCGATCTTGGCCAGACGGTGCATGAGGGCCGGCCTGGTGAAGGCCTCGGAGAGGAACACGATGTCCGGGTCCGCCGCCCGCACGGCGGCGATGAGCCACTCCCAGAAGGCGAGGGGCTTCGTGTGGGGGTTGTCGACCCGGAAGATCCGGACCCCCCGGCCCACCCAGGTCGTCACCACCTCGAGGAGCGCCCCCCAGAGCTCGGGCCACTCCGGCGTGTCGAAGTCGATGGGATAGATGTCCTCGTAGCGCTTGGGAGGGTTCTCGGCGTAGCGGATGGTCCCGTCGGGCAGGTGGCGGAACCATTCGGGATGCTCCTTCACCCAGGGATGGTCGGGGGAGCACTGGAAGGCGAGGTCGAGGGCGACCTCGATGCCCCTGGCGGCGGCGGCGGCCAGGAGGTGGTCGAAGTCCTCCAGGGTGCCGAGGGCGGGGTGGACGGCCTCGTGGCCGCCCTCCTCTCCCCCGATGGCCCAGGGGCTCCCGGGGTCGGACGGTCCTGCCCCGGCCGCCCCGTCGCGGCCCTTGCGGTTGGTCCGGCCGATGGGGTGGATCGGAGGCAGGTAGAGCACGTCGAAGCCGAGGCGGGCGACGTAGTCGAGGCGTCGTTCGACGTCGGCGAAGGTCCCGTGGCGGCCCGGCTCCTCGGCGGCCGACCGGGGGAACAGCTCGTACCAGGAGCCGAAGCGCGCCCGGGGCCGCTCGGCGAGGACCGGCCAGGGGCCCGCCGTCACGACCCAGTCCGGATCCGGGTGTCGGCGGAAGAGCTCGCGCAGCTCCGGCGAGGCGGCGAGGCGCAGGGCCCCGGCGGCGCCGGCGGCGTCGGTGCCCTCCTCGGCGGTGACCCGGAGGTCTTCGGCGGCGGCCTCGAGTGCGACCCGGTTGCCGCCCCGTGCCCGTCCGCCGGCGGCGGCGAGGAGCTCGGCGCCCACCAGGAGCTCGACCGACAGGTCCTGTCCGGCCTCGAGCCTCCGGATGGCGTCGCGCAGCCAGGTGGCGTAGGGGTCGACGGCGGCCCGGACGCAGAACCGGTACTGGCCCTGGACGGGGACCTCGAAGACCCCGCGGAACCGGTCACCGCCCGCCGGGGACATGGGGGCGCGGTGCCAGCCGTTCTCGCGCTCGTGGCGCCACCGGAGCTCGGCGGCCTCTTCGTCGTGGCCGTCGGCGTAGACGTC
>JAGWNV010000191.1 GCA_028872975.1 Acidobacteriota bacterium | reverse complement strand
TCTACGTGAGCGCCCTCGAGCGCACCCGGGACTTCGCCGTGCTGAAGGCGCTCGGCTCCTCGTCGGTGTCGCTGTTCTTCGGCCTCGCCGTCCAGGCCGTCGTCGTGTCGCTGGTGGCCGCCGTGGTGGCGGCGGCCATCGCACACTTCATGACCGGCATCTTCGCCCAGCCGGTCGTGACCCCGGTGAGCGCCTACGTCGTGCTGCCCGTCTCCGCTCTCGTCGTCGGGCTCCTCTCGAGCCTGGTCGCCCTCCGGCGGGCCGTCTCGGTGGACCCGGCCGCCGCCTTCGCGGGCGCCTGATGGCTGAGCTCGCCGTCACCGATCTCACCGTCGAGTTCGACTCGGGCGGCTATGTCACCCGCCCTCTCGACCACTTCGGCTTCGAGGCCGACGACGGCGAGTTCGTGGCGGTCGTCGGGCCGAGCGGCTGCGGCAAGACCACGATGCTCAGCTGTCTGGCCGGGCTGCTCACCCCCACCTCGGGATCGATCCGGTTCCGCGACACCGAGGTGACGACCCTCGCCGGCGAGGCGCTCGGGGCCTACCGGCGAGCCACCGTGGGGGTGGTGTTCCAGGCCTTCAACCTCATCTCCAGCCTGAGCGCCCGCGGCAACGTCATGGCTCCCCTTCGCCTCGCCGGCGTCCCCCGGCGCCGGGCCCTGGCCCGCACCGAGGAGCTGCTCACCCTGGTGGGCCTGGAGGAGCGGATGGGCCACCTCCCCGGGCGCATGTCCGGGGGCCAGCAACAGCGAGTGGCCATCGCCAGGGCCCTCGTGCACGAGCCGCCCCTCGTCCTCGCCGACGAGCCCACCGCCCATCTCGACCACATCCAGGTCGAAGGCGTCCTCCGGCTGCTGCGTGAGCTCGCCGCCCCGGGCCGGCTCGTGATCGTGGTGACCCACGACGACCGCATCACCCACATCGCCGACCGCGTCATCGAGCTCGTGCCCAAGTTCGCCCCGTCCGACCGGGAGCCCGAGCAGCTGGTGCTCGCCGCCGGCCAGCTCGTCTTCCGCCAGGGGGACCGGGGCGACCTCGTCTACGTCGTCGAGGAGGGCGAGATCGAGATCTACCTCGAGCGCTCCGACGGCGGCACGGAGCGGCTGACGGTGATCGGCCCCGGGGGCTACTTCGGAGAGCTCGGGCCCACCCTCAACCTCCCCCGCAGCGCCTCGGCGCGTGCGTCCACGGCGGCCCGGTTGACCGGGTACCCGGTGCGGGCCTTCCGCCGCCGGTTCCCCTCCACCGTCGGCCACGCCCGCAGCGGAACCGGTGCCGATCTCTCCGCCGGCACGCCCTAGCGACCCCCCACCGGTGATCGCCCGGGCCCCGAGGGCTCCCGTCGACGTCCCGCCCGCCGTCGCCCGCCTCGCCGGCGGGGGACCGGTGCGCTGCGTCTGGGTCAACGAGGTGGGTGGTCGCACCTTCGAGCTCGGTGGGCCCCGAGGGGCGCGGCGCTTCGTGAAATGGGCACCGGCGGGACGCGGCCCCGATCTCGGGGAGGAGGCGCTGCGCCTGCGCTGGGCCCGCCCCTATACACCGGTGCCCGAGGTGCTCGGCGGCGGCGCCGACCACGACGGCACCTGGATGGTGCTCGGCGCCCTGGCCGGCGAGTCGGCCGTCTCCGACCGCTGGCGGTCGGCGCCGGAGCGGGCGGTGCGGGCCGTCGGCGAGGGGCTGCGGGCGCTGCACGAGGCGCTCCCCGTGGCCGGATGCCCCTTCTCGTGGTCGGCGGAGGACCGCGCCGCCGACGCCCGGCGCCGGGGCGAGTCCGGGGCGCTCGATCCGGGACGCTGGCACGCCGAGCACCGGGCGCTGTCGGTGGGCGCCGCCCTCGAGCGGGCCGCCCGGCCGCCGTCGGTGGACCGTCTCGTGGTCTGTCACGGTGACGCCTGTGCGCCCAACACCCTCGTGACCGAGGACGGGAGGTGGTCGGCCCACGTCGACCTGGGCCGGCTCGGCGTCGGGGACCGGTGGGCGGACCTGGCCGTGGCCACCTGGAGCACGGTGTGGAACTACGGCCCCGGATTCGAGGCGCCGCTCCTCGAGGCCTACGGCGTGGACCCCGACGGCGAGCGCACCGCCTACTACCGGTTGCTGTGGGACCTCGGGTCGTGAGCGGCCCCGGCCTCAGGGGGTGACGTCGACCGCCGGCGATCCGGCGAACCAGACGGCGAAAGGCGCCCCCGCCACGCCGGCCGGCACGGGCCCGTAGCTGTAGGTGAGCCTCGCCGTGGCGCCCGGCGCCAGGACCACCGAGGCGCCACCGGTGTCGGCCGAGTCGTCGTCGACGGTGAGCCGCTCCGGGAAGCTGACCGGGCACAGCGCGGCCGGGTAGGCGGGATCGGCCCCGCAGTCGGCGCCGTCGCCGACCCGGGTGGCGTCGGCGGGGTCCGTCGTGAGGTCGACGGCCGGCGCCAGGCCGCTCGAGGGATCGTCGAAGGCGCCGAGGGGTTCGGGCCCCGACGTCGGGTTCGCCACCTGGATCTGTCCCTCGAGGAAGGCCCGCCCCGGCGCTGCGCTCCACAGCGCACCGTGGACCGTCACGACGGGCAGCGGTCGCACCGGGGTCGCCGTGACCGTGAAGCGGTTCCCGGCGCCGTCGGTGACCGGCAGTCCGCCCGGCGCGCTGGCGGCGGCGCTGGTGGCCGGCGGCGAGCTCCGGGCCGGACCGGACGCGGCGACCACCTCGGGGCCGGTGCACCCGGTCGCGGCCGAGAGCAGCCCGATCGCCGCCACCACGCCAAGGTGTCGCCATCCCCGGGGCACCGGCGGGTTCGGCCGGCCCCTCATCTGTGGGCCCCGGTGTGGAGGAAGTGGTAGGTGCCGGCGCCGACGTGCAGCACCGTCCTGTCGCCGGTCACCGACACCACGTCGGCGGCGGCCGACCTGGCCAGGGTGGCGCCGGACTCGGTGAGGGTGCCGGTGCGGCCGACGGGGAGACGGACGGTGGCCCTGGCGTTGGCCGGCACGGTGAGGTCGAGGGCGAAGGTGCCGTCGCCTCGCCGCCAGGCGACGCCGAGGGGGCCGCGGGGAGTGGGCACGACCCCTCGGGCGTGGGCCAGCGCCGTGGCGGGGGGTACGACGGCCACCGCGGCGTAGCCCCCGGCCGTGGGCTGGACGCCGAGGAGGTGGCGGACGATCTCCACGAGGACCGAGGAGCCCCAGCCGTGCGACATGCTGTCGCCCCGGGAGTCCGAGGGTTGCCAGACCTCCCACGTGAAGGTGCCGCCGCGGGCCAGGATCTGCGCCCACCCGTCGATGCGGGCGTCGGTGAGGATGCGGACCATCTCGTCCACTCGACCGGTCACGGCCAGGGCACGCAGCACCTCCGCCGCCGTCCGGGGCGGCACCGCCATTCCTTTGCCGGCCACGTACCGGGCCACCGCCGTCTGGAGGCCGGCCGGGACCACGCCGTGGGCGAGGGCGCAGGCGTTGGCGTCCTGGGACACCCCGGCCCGGGAGCCGTCGGCGCGCAATCCGTCCACGTAGAGGCCGTCCGAGCCGACGAGCGAGGCGTCGATGGCGTCGACGAGGCGCCGGCGCCGGTCCCGGTGGCGCTCGGCGTCGCCGGTCCGGCCCAGCACCGCGGCGACGTCGGCGGCGCGCCCGAAGACGGTGGCGGCGAGCACGTTCACCCTCGTGGTCACCGGGAGGTCGAGGCCGGCGTGGTCGACGGTGGGGAGCCGTCGCACGAGGCCCGTGGACCCGTCCACGGCGCGCCCCACGTAGCCCGCCAGGCGGACGAGGGTCGGGTAGAGCGTTTCGAGGAGGGCGTCGTCGCCGGTGTGGAGCCAGTACTGCCAGACCCACTCGGCGTAGATCTCGGTGTCCTCGTCGATGTCACCGGCCCCGAGGCCGGTCGGGTAGATCTTGTTGATCGCCCCGTTCGGCCAGTACCGGCGCTGCGACTGGGCGAACTCGAGAAGGGACTTGCGGGTGAGGTTCTGCTCGCCGAAGGCCACCATGGCCGTGCAGGACTCGGCGAACCCGTCCCACAGCCACGGGCCCTTCTCGCGCGTGGGCGTGTCGACGAATTGCTCCTGGGCGGTGTAGAGCGCCGAGTGGCGGGCCAGCTCGAAGACGGCGTCGACCGTCGGGTCCGAGGAGGAGAAGGTGGCGGCGTGCTCGTCGGGGACGGCGGCGTGGCGGGCCATGGCCACGACGTCGGCCCCGTCGAGGGGTTCGCCGGGGTCGTCGACCTGCAGGTATCGCAGGCCCAGGTAGTCGAAGGCCTCGAACGCCTCGGTTCCGCCGGCCTGCACGTAGGAGTAGCCCATGTCGGTGTGCTGGGTGCCGTGGCGGGCCGAGACCTGCCCGGCCTGGCCGTCGACGGGGCGCCCGGGGACCGGCTGGTCGAGGAGGTAGCCGCCGCGCATGGTCACCACCCGTCCCGGGCTCCCGGCGTGGAACCGGACGACCGGTGAGGCGGCGTAGACGCGGCCGAAGTCGGCCACGAGGGCCCCCGATGCCAGGGGGGTGACCGAGACCGGCGTCACCGGGGTCTCCACGATCCGGGTCCGCACCGCCACCAGGTGGGTCCACGGGGCCGTGCCCGCCGGGCCGATCGGCTGGGCCGGGGCCCAGCCCGAGTCGTCGAAGCCGGGGGTGTCCCAGCCCCGGGGCACCGACCGGCCGTCGAGGTTCTCCGTGTAGCCCACCTCGTCCCCCTCGAGGTCCCGCTGGGTGCCCGGCAGCCATGCGCCGGCGCGGGCGCGCCACGACCCGTCGGTCACGAGGAGCTCACGGGAGCCATCGGCGTGGAGCACCGAGATCTGGGCGATCACCCCGGGCGTGCCGGCGGGCCTGCCCTTGGTGGCCCCGATCCAGGAGCAGACGAGGCCCACCGCGTTCGGGCCCCCGGCCACGAGCGCGTCGGTGAGGTCGAAGGTGGCGTAGTACTGGCTGTCGGGGTAGCAGAAGGCCTGGCCGCGTCCGACCCTGGTGCCGTTGGCCGACAGCACGAACTGCTGGTCCGCGGACACGTGGGCCCGGGCCCGGACCACCGGCGAGGACCCGAGGGCGAAGGTGCGGCGGACGTAGGCGTAGACGTCGGGCCGCCCGGCGTCGGCGGGGGGCCGCAGCCAGGTGGCCCGCCAGTCGGCGTCCTCGAGGCCCGTGTCGAAGGTCGCCGGCGCCGCCCAGGGCCCGGGCGGCCCGGCGGCGGGCCAGGTCCGGACCGTCCAGCGGTAGGCGGTGTCGGGCGCCAGGGCCGGACCGCCGTAGCCGACGAAGGCCTGGCGCGCCGAGGCCACCCGGCCGCTGTCCCACACCGGCGCACCGGCGCCGTCCGCCTCGCCGACCATGAGCTGGTAGGCGCCCTGGCGCGCCCCGCGCCGGGGGTCGGTCACCTGCCAGGCGAAGTGGACGTCGGAGGCGCTCAGGCCGATGGGGACGCCGAGCCCGTCGACGGTCAGTGCCGTCGGCGCCCC
>JAGWNV010000190.1 GCA_028872975.1 Acidobacteriota bacterium | reverse complement strand
CCGGCGCCGGCGCCATGGCCCATCACCTGGTCGGCGCCACGCCCGACCTGCGCCTCGTGGTCACCGACGTCGACCCCGAGATGTGCGCGGCGGCCGCCCAGGCCCTGGAGGCGTTCGCGTCGAGGGTCACCGTGCAGGAGGCGGATGCGAACAGCCTTCCCTTCGCCGACGGCAGTTTCGACTTCGTCCTGTCGTTCCTGATGCTCCACCACACCGGCGACTGGCGGCGGACCGTGCGAGAGGCGATGCGCGTCCTTCGATCCGGGGGTCGGTTCGTCGGATTCGACATCGTGGCCGGCGCGCCTCTGCACCACCCGAAGCGGTTCCAGACGCTGCTGCGCCGGGGCGAGCTCGACGCGCTCCTCGCTTCCGACCCCGCCGTCGCCCGGGCCCGCGTCCGGCCCGGTCTGGCCGGCGCCGTGGTCCGCTTCGTGGCCACGAAGGCCTGAGTCGCCGCCGGCCTGCGCCTCGGTCACGCAGGCGGCCGAGGGAGCTCCCCGACGGGCCCTCGGGGAGCGATGGACAATGGGCCCGTGGACAGCACGGTGATCTCCTTCGGCCTGCGGACGGCGCTCCTCGTCGTGGACATCCAGAACGACTTCGCCGACCCGGGTGGCAGCCTCTATGTCCGCGGCGCGGAAGCGCTGGTCGAGCGGGCGAACGCCTATGTCCGCCTGGCAAGGGAGGCAGGTGCCACGGTCGCCTACAGCCAGGATTGGCACCCGGCGCACACCCCGCACTTCGCCCAGGACGGCGGCACCTGGCCGGTCCACTGCGTCGCAGACACCTGGGGCGCGCAGTTCGTGCCGGACCTGATGGTGGAGGGCCCGGTCTTCCGGAAGGGCACGGGCGGGGAGGACGGATACTCGGCCTTCTCGATGCGCGACGTCGGTAGTGGCGAGATCACCGCCACGGGGCTGGCGCACGCCCTCTCCGTCGCCGATGTGGGGGAGCTCGTCGTGTGCGGGATCGCCACCGACTACTGCGTCAAGGAGACCGCCCTCGACGCCATCGGGATCGGGTACGGAGTCGTCGTGCCCACCGACGCCGTCCGCGCCGTCGACCTCCATGCAGGAGACGGCGACCGGGCGCTGGAGGCGATCGGACGGGCCGGAGGACGGTGCGTCTGACCCGGGCCGGCTATCCCTTCAGCACGCCGAGGGGCCTGAGCCGGACCACCCGGCGGGCCAGCGCGGTGCGCTCGCAGGTGGCGACGACCTCGTCGACGTCCTTGTAGGCGTAGGGTGCCTCCTCGGCCAGGCCCCGGGCCGAGGCGGCGCGGACGGCGATGCCCTCGGCCTCGAGCTGGGCCCGCAGGGCGCCTCCCCTCACCTGCCGCGCCGCCTGGTGCCGGCTCATGGCCCGCCCCGAGCCGTGGCATGCCGAGAAGAAGGCTCCTCCGGGCTGGCAGCCGGCGAGGACATAGGAGGCGGTGCCCATCGACCCGGGCACGAGCACGGGCTGGCCGGTCTCGCTGAAGTCGTCGGGAAGGTCGGGATGCCCCGGGGGCAGGGCCCTTGTGGCCCCCTTGCGGTGCACGCACAGCAAGCGCCGGCTCCCGGCGACGTCGTGCCTCTCGAGCTTGGCGAGGTTGTGCGAGACGTCGTAGAGCAGGTCGAGCCGGCGCGTGCCCAGCACGGCGTCGAACCCGTCTCGCACGGCGGCGGTGAGCACCTGCCGGTTGGCCCTGCCGAAGTTGGCGGCCGCCGTCATGGCCCCCAGGTAGGCGCGTCCCTCCGGGCTGTCCACCGGGGCGCAGGCGAGCTGAGGATCGGGCACGGTGATGCCGAGCCGCCCCATGGCCCCGAACATCACCCGGACGTGATCCGAGCAGATCTGGTGCCCGAGGCCGCGCGACCCGCAGTGGATCATCACGCACACCTGGCCTTCGTGCATCCCGAAGGCCCGGGCGGCGTCCGCGTCGATCACCTCGCTCACCACCTGCACCTCGAGGAAGTGGTTTCCCGATCCGAGGCTTCCGACCTGCCCGTACCCCCGGGCCCGGGCCCGCTCGCCGACGGCCGCCGCGTCCGCTCCGGCCAGGACGCCGCGGTCCTCGCAGCGGTCCACGTCGGAATCGACTCCGAAGCCGTGGGCCACGGCATAGGGGGAGCCGCCCGTGAGGAGTGCCGACAGCTCGTCGTGGCCTCCCAGGTGCCAGACCCCGCCGGCACCGAGCCCGGTGGGGATCCGGCGGTCCAATTCGTCCATGAGGCCGTCGAGGCGACCGGTGAGGTCGTCCGCCTGCACCGGCGACACGAGGAGCCGCACGCCGCAGGAGATGTCGAATCCCACGCCGCCCGGCGACACGACCCCGCCGGCGGCCACGTCGGTGGCGGCGACCCCACCGATGGGAAAGCCGTAACCCCAGTGGACGTCGGGCATTGCGTAGGAGGCTTCCACGATGCCGGGGAGGGTGGCCACGTTGGCCACCTGGGCCAAGGCCTGGTCGGCGGCGAGGTCGGGGAGGAGGGCCTCGGTGGCGAACACGATCCCCGGGACCCGCATGGCACCGGTGGGCTCGATGCGCCACCGGTCGGGACCGTCGGTCCGGAGCATCACCGGCAGACCGTGGCGACTCATACGTCGACCACGGCCCGGCAGTGCCAGGCGCCAGCCTCCTCTCCCATCTCGATCCCGGAGTAAGAGACGGCCTTGGGAACCGGGCCGACGAGGAGCACGTCGCGCCGGTCGACGATCTCCATGTCCCCTGCCACTCCACCGTCCTCGGTCTCGACGAGATGGAAGCGGACCGGCGCCGAACCGAGGACATCGGCCGTGCAGATCACCTCCTCCAGGAGCGCCACGAGGATCTCGGCGTCGGCGCCGGGCCCTGCCGACACGGGGACCACACGCGAAGCGGCCGCGGAAGGGTCGATCTCGGCGAACAACTGGACCAGTGCATCCATGGCCTCGACCAGGCACGCGGTGCGATCGGGACCCCACGCCTCGATGACGCAGTCGGCGGTGTGGGGACCGACGCGGTGACCCCGTGGTCCCTCCCCGCCTCCGGCTGACGTCTGCTGGCCCATGGCGACCCTTCGTCGCGGACAATGCTCTCTCGCACCGCGTGGCCTGGGAAGGGGGAGAAGGTCCCGGCCCAGCCAGGGGCCCGGTCTGGCTTCCGGCTCGACTAGTGGCTGCCGGCCAGGGCCGGGATCGTGAGCACCAACGTCCAGAAGCCGAGCACGCAGAAGCCGACGACGATGCCGGCGAGCGCCATGCCGTCGCCCCTCTCGAGGCGCCGGGAGCCTCTGAGCTGGGAGCGCGAGACGAAGCCCAGCACGACGCCGACGATCGCCGGCAGGCCGAGGAAGACGACGGCGCTCAACGAGCACGCGAGCGACGCCACCGCCAGCCCGTTGGTGCGCGGCACCACCACCGGGCCGCCCCAGTAGCCGACCGGGGAGGGGGCGAGGGGGGGTAGGGCGCCCAGGAGGCGGCGGCGGGGGCCGCCTCGGTCCCGACACGGTCGGCGTCGTTCACCACCATCGTGCCCACCACCTTGTCGTGGAGACACTGCCGGTTGTCGTCCCAGAGGCACCACAGGGGGTCGAGGAGGCCGATCCAGCTGAAGATCCCGGCCACGCCCTGGAGCGAGGCCCGTCCGAAGGACCGCCCCCATCCGAGGGCGGCGCCGTCGGTGCGCAGCGGCCGGATGTGCAGCCAGGCCTTCCCGAGGGTGCGGCCGTAGCGCGCCGTGGCGACGGCCTCGTAGGCGATCATGACGACGCCGCTCACGAGCAGCGCCCCCAGGACGGCCAGCTCGACCCAGACGAAGCCCGGGGTCGTGGCGGGTGCCCGGCCGTCCGGCGTCCGGGGGAACATCGGCCCGGCATGCGGGGCGACGAGGAGGACGGCCAGGGCCACCAGGGCGGCGACGACGGGGAGCAGCACGAGGCCGTCGAGGAGCCGGGCTCCGAGGCGGCGTCCCGGGTCGGCGAGGGCACCGGGACCCTGGGCGGGGAGCCCGAGCATGGCGCCCTTCCAGGGGGGCTTCCCCCATCCGACCGGGGCGTAGGGGTGGGCGGGCAAAGGCGCCAGGTGCGACGTCCAGGCCGCGCCGTCGAAGTAGCGCTGGAGGCCCGGTTGCCCGGGAGCGGCGTACCACCCCGGTGGCGCCACCTGGCTCGCGGCCGGGGCGGCGGCGCCCGGCACGAGGTCGGCGGTGATGCGGTGCAGGTCGTCGACGGTCTTGGCCTGCAGGGCGGCATGGACCCGCTCCCCGTGCTCCTCGGCCGTGAGCTGCCCGGTCGACAGGGCGTGGTTCAGAAGGGGCAGGACGCCGTCGCGATCGGCGTCCGAGGCGCGCAACGGAGGCCGGCCTCGGCCCTCGTCAGCGTCCACGACAGCGAATTATCGACACCCGCTGGTCGGGATTCAAGGGCCGGTCCGGGCCAGGAAGGCCCCGACGACGGCCAGCCAGGGCTCCGGGCACTCGAAGTAGGGCGAGTGGCCGGCACCGGCCACGACCTCGAAGGAAGCCCCGGGGATCCGCCCGGCGACGTGTCGCATGGCCTCGGGGGGACACAACTCGTCCTCCTCGCCCACGACCAGGAGCGTGGGCACCTCGATGGCGGCCACGGCGTCGAGCGGGGCCCGCATGGCCCCCAGCATGGCGAAGACCTCGGTGTCGTCGGGCTTGTCGCCCATGCTCGAGATCTGCCGGTAGAGGTAGGCGAGGTCGGGGTGCTCGGCACAGAACCGACGGCCCAGGGCCGGGTGCCCGCCGTCGGCATCGGCGACCCGGGCAGCCACGTCGGGGGCGGTCCGGCGCAGCGCGGCGTACACCTCGTCGGTGAACACGCCGGCCAGGGTGTCGGTGAGGACGAGGGCGCGCAGCCGGCCGGGGTGGCCGACGGCCAACCCCATCGCCACCCAGCCACCCATGGACTGACCGACGAGCTGCACGGGGCCGAGGTCGAGATGGTCGAGGAGGGCGGCCAGGTCGCCGACGGCGACCTCCGGTCCGTAGCGGCCCGAGCGGCGGGTCGAATTGCCGAATCCCCGCTGATCCCAGGTGACGACCTGATGGGCCCCGGCGAGCCCGGGCACGACTCGCCACCAGGCGGCATGGTTGCCACCGAGCCCGTGGCACAGCACCACCGGGGGACCCTCACCCGTCGACTCGAAGTAGATGCGCTCGCCGTCGACGTCGGCCCAGCCCGGCGCCGGGGACCTCGTCACGCCGGCACGCCGTCAGTCGTCGGCCGGCGGGGCGGCCAGGTTCTGCAGCCGGAGCTGGCCTCGGGCCACCATCTTGCCGTCGCTCTCCCGCTCGATCTCGACGAGCCAGACCTGCTGGGTGCGACCGGTGAACACCGGCGTGCCCGTCGCCCGCACCCGGCCGCTTCGATGGGGGCGGAGGAAGTCGGTGGAATTGGCGACCCCGACGACCGCCGTCTGCCCGGTGCGCTCACGGGCGGCCATGGCGGCGCCGTGGCTGGCCACCGACTCGACCACCGAC
>JAGWNV010000189.1 GCA_028872975.1 Acidobacteriota bacterium | reverse complement strand
TGGTGACGGGTGCCGCCAGCGGCATCGGCCTGGCCGTGTGCCGGAAGGCGGCGGCCGAGGGTATGCGGGTCGTCATGGCCGACGTCGAGGAGCCGGCGCTCGAGTCGGCGGCCGACGACCTCGCCGGCGATGGCGCTGAGGTCCTTCCCGGCGTCACCGACGTCTCCGAGGCAGCCTCGGTGACCGCCCTGCGGGACGCCGCCGTGGAGCGGTTCGGCACCGTCCACCTGGTCCACAACAACGCCGGCGTCAGCGCCTCGGGCCCGGTCTGGTCGGTGCCGGAAGAGGACTGGCGGTGGGTGATAGGGGTGAACCTCTTCGGCGTCGTCCACGGCATCCGGGCCTTCGTCCCCCTCCTCGTGGACCAGGGCGAGGGTCACGTCGTCAACACCGGCTCGCTCGCCGGGCTCCTCACCCCGCCCTTCATGGGCGTCTACAACGCCACCAAGCACGCCGTGGTGGCCATCTCCGAGACCCTCCACAAGGACCTCCAGGTGGCGGGGTCGCCCGTCGGGGTCTCGGTGCTCTGCCCGGGGTTCGTCCGCACCGGCATCGGCCACTCGGAGCGGAACCGGCCGTCGTGGGCACCGGCCACGGCCACCGACGGCGGTCCCCTCCTCGACATGGGCCGCCAGCTGGTGGCGGCCGGCATCGACCCCTCCGTCGTGGCCGGTGCCGTCTTCGACGCCGTGCGGGACGACCGGTTCTACATCTTCACCCACCCCGAGACGAAGCCGGCCGTGGCCGTCCGGGCCAAGGACATCCTCGAGGAGAGGCAGCCGACCGTGAACCCCCTCGGATGACCGAGCCCATCTACGACGTGGGGTCGATGTGGGACCTCGTCGACCGCCGGGCCCGCGCCACCCCCGACAGGCGGATGCTCGTCGACGAGGCCGACCGCGAGGTCACCTTCGGCGGCTTCCGGGACCGCTGTTTGGCCGTGGCCGGGGGGCTCCACGCCATGGGGATCGGACCGGGCACGCCGGTGTCCTGGCAGCTGCCGAGCCGGATCGAGACCGTCGTGCTTTCGATGGCCCTGGCCCGGCTCGGCGCCGTCCAGAACCCCGTCATCCACATCTACCGCCAGCGTGAGGTCGCCTTCGCCCTCCGCCAGACCGGCGCCGCCCACGTCTTCGTCCCCGGCCTCTGGCGCGGGTTCGACTACACCGCCATGGTGGAGGAGATCGCCCGGGGCCTCGACTCGCCGCCCCAGGTCCACCTCGCCTACGACACCCTCCCCGAGGGCGATCCCTCGACCCTCCCGCCACCGCCGGCCCCGGAGGCGGCCGACGAGGTCCGGTGGATCTACTACACCTCGGGGACGACCTCGGAGCCCAAGGGCGTCCGCCACAGCGATCGGACACTCGTCACGGGCGGCCGGGGACTGGCCATGGCCGTCGAGCTCTCCGAGGACGACGTGGGCTCGATCGCCTTTCCCTTCGCCCACATCGCCGGGCCCGACTACCTCGTCACGGTCCTCGCCCTCGGTATCGCCACCGTGCTCCTCGAGGCCTTCCTCCCCGAGGCCGCCGTCGAGGTCTTCCGCCGTCACGGTGCCACCATGGTGGGAGGGAGCACCGCCTTCTATCAGGCCTACCTACAGGAGCAGCGCAAGCAGCCCGGCACTCCCATCCTCCCCGCCCTGCGTCTCATGTCGGGAGGAGGGGCGGCGATGCCGCCAGAGGTCTTCCACGAGGTCGGCCGGGAGATCGGGGTGAAGGTGGCCCACGGCTACGGGATGACCGAGGTGCCCATGATCTGCATGGGGTCGCCCTCGGACACCGACGAACAGCTCGCCCACACCGTGGGCCGTCCCGTCTACGGGGCCGAGCTCCGGATCGTGACCCTCGAGGAGGAGGAGGCCGCCACCGGCGAGGACGGGGAGATCCGGGTCCGGGGGCCCATGGTCTGCAAGGGCTACACCGACCCGGGCCTCACTGCCGATTCCTTCGACGCCCAGGGCTACTTCCGCACCGGGGACCTGGGTCACATCCGGCCCGACGGGCACGTCGTCATCACCGGCCGCCTCAAGGACGTCATCATCCGCAAGGGGGAGAACATCTCGGCGCGGGAGATCGAGGACCTCCTGTACCAGCACCCCAAGGTGGGGGACGTGGCGGTGGTCGGTCTGCCCGACCCCGAGCGGGGCGAGCGGGTCTGCGCCGTCGTGGAGACCTCCGCCGGGGAGGCGCCCATCGGCTTCGAGGAGATGGTGGCCCATCTGCGCGCTGCGGGGCTCATGGCCCAGAAGATCCCCGAGCAGCTCGAGGTGGTGGAGGCCCTGCCGAGGAACCAGACCCTCAACAAGGTCCTCAAGTACAAGATCCGCGAGGACCTCGCCAAGAAGCCCTTCGTCCCCCCCTCCGTCTAGTCCCGGTCCGGCCGCCGCCGGGGATGACCCGAAGGGTCAGCCTGCCGTCGTCGGGCGCCGGTCCCGGAGGGTCTTGAGGGCCCCGTCGGCGTGCTTGTGCATGTTGAGCTCGCTCGAGATCACCTCGAGGAGGGTGCCGTCGGTGTCGATCACGAAGGTCGACCGCTTGTTGGGCAGCCGGCCCGTCCCCCGGTTGACCCCGAACTGCCGGGCCACCACCCGGTCGGGGTCCGAGAGCAGCGGGTAGTCGAAGGCGTGCTTCTCGGAGAACTGCCGCTGCTTCTCCACGGCGTCGGCGCTGATGCCGATCCGCTGGGCCCCGACAGCGTCGAACTCGCTCTTCAGGTCCCGGAAGTGGCAGCTCTCCACCGTGCAGCCGAGGGTCATGGCCGCCGGGTAGAAGAACAGGACCACCGGGCCCTTGTCGAGGAACTCCCGCAGGTGCCGGGCCGTGCCCGTCTCGTCGGGGAGCTCGAAGTCCTGGACGACGTCACCGGTCTGCACGACCGAGACGCTACCCCTCAGGCCGTGATCCCGCCGTCGACGGCGAGGACGGCGCCCGTCGTGTAGTTCGACTCCTCGGAGGCGAGGAAGGCGATGGCGGCGGCCACCTGGTCGGGCTGGCACATCCCCATCCGGCTCATGATCCGCTCGAAGTGCTTGGGGTCCCCCCCGGGGGGGAGTCCGAAGTTGGCGATGAGCGGGGTGTCGACCCCGCCCGGGGCAACGGCGTTCACCCGGATGCCCCTCCCGGCGTACTCGACGGCGAGGGCCTTCGTCATCATGACGACGCCGCCCTTGGAGGCGCAGTAGGCCGCCGAGTAGGCCGAGCCGATGAGCCCCGCCGTCGAGGCCACGTTCACGATGCTCCCCTGGTTGGGCGAGAGCATGTGGGGGACGACGGCCCGGGTCATGAGGAAGGTCCCGGTGAGGTTCACGCCGATGATCCGGTCCCAGGAGGCGAGGGACATCTCGGCGGTGTGGGCGAAGGTCCCGACCCCGGCCACGTTGCAGAGGACGTCGGGGCGTCCGAGGGACTTGGCGACGTCCGCCACGGCCTCGGCCACGGCCGTCTCGTCGGTGACGTCGCAGCGGTGGGCGACGGCCTTCCCGCCGAGCACCCCGAGGGCGTCGACCGTCTCCTCGAGGCCCTCGGGGACGACGTCGAGGCAGGCGACGGCGGCCCCCTCGGCGGCGAGCCGGATGGCCGTGGCCCGGCCGATGCCCGACCCGGCCCCGGTGACGATGGCGATCCTGCCGTCGAACCGCCGTCCCGCCGGCACCTGCATCCCGGCCGTCATCTCGCCTCGGCACCCGCCGGTTCGCGCCCCGGCTGGTCCGCCCAGAGCTGGTCGGTGTAGGTGTCGGTGCCGGGGATGGTCGGGACGAATCCCATGGCGCCGACCACGGTGGCCTTTCCGCTCGCCTCGACCACCCGCCGGTGGGCCTCGACGAGGTCCTCCCACGACCGACCAGGGTGGCCGTCGAGGAACCACAAGGTGAGCTGCCGGCGGTCGTCGGCCTCGCTCCGGGGCACGTCACCGGGCGCGTCGACGAGGAGGGGGAGGGGGTCGGCGGCCACGACCAGCCGGGCGGCCGACCCCCCGAGGAGCCCGGGCAGGAGCTCCTGGCGCTGCCAGGAGGCGAACTCCTCCGCCGACACGTCCGCGGCCCGGTCGGTGAAGACGGCGAGGAGACCGGCAGAAGGATGGTCGAGGGCCAGCTCGGCGGGCAGCCCGTCGGGGTCCCGGGACGCCTCCCAGGCGTACCGGTAGAGGAGGGTGTGCACGTGGTCCCGTTCGGCGAACATCCGCCCGGCCCGGTGCAGGGCCTTCACCTGGTCCACGGCCCACCGGTTCCAGACGTCGTGGTAGCCGTCGAGGACCCAGTAGAGCGCCAGGTAGCTCCCGCGGCCCGGCTCGCCGGTGATGGCCTCGGTGCCGGCCGGCCGCATGGCCTTCAGGTCGGCGGTGGCCACCCAGCGCTTGCCGGCGAACTGGTAGGGGCCGATCATGCAGCCGGCATAGAAGTGGTCCCGCTCGTACCACCGGTTGTAGGCCACCTCGTGTCCCCGGTGGGGCTCGACGAGGGTGACCAGCATCGAGCCGAGCTTGATGGGCTCGGCCCCGGCGACGACGACGTGCTGTCGCGGCGGGCGTTCGGAAATCTGACGGTCCGTCACATCCGGGATGGTAACAGGGGCCTCCGGCCCTCCTCCTGGCCCCTGGTCCCGACGGTCACAATGGCCCGATGCTCGGACTGGTGGTCGTCGCCCTCGGCGGCCTCTTCATCCTGATGGGCGCCAACGGGTTGGTGTCGGCCGGCCAGGACCGTCCCCGCCGGTCCCTTCCCGGGTCGGAGTGGGGTCCCCGGCCGGCCTCGCCGGCGAGCCGCCGGCTGGCGGGTGGGGCCTGGGTGCTCCTCGGCCTCTTCTTCGTGATCGCCGCCTTCACCCACCTGCCCCCCCTCTGAAATGCGCCCCTCTTGGGGCGAAGTGGGCGGCGTTCCCTTCAGCGCGTGGGGGCGGCCCCGAGATGGCGGTCGAGGACGGTGGCGCCGGCGGCGAGTCCCAGCAGCAGCAGGGACACCCAGGCGCAGTTCACGACAGCCTTCCCGTAGCCGAGGACGGTCACGTCGATGAAGGGGTATGGGTACCAGTGGACGACGGCCCCCCGCACAAGGGTGAAGGCGAGCCAGGCGACCGGGAAGGCGAGCGACAACCTGGCGGTCCGGGCCGACGTCAGGCCCCTCGGTCCGAAGAGGAGCCAGCCGACGACGGCGAGGAGGGGGACGACGGTGTGGACGAGCTGGTCGCCGAGCAGGGCCCAGCTCTCGAGGTCGAGGAGCCGGGCCAGGGCGACGTGGTAGACGACGCCGGTCACGGTGATGGCGACGAGACCCATGAGCCGGAAGGACCTGAATGCCGCGGACGACGAACCCGGCTTCAGGGCCAGCACCGCCGAGGTGATCCCGACGATCAGGTTCGACTGGATGGTGAAGAAGGCGAAGGTGTTGAGCCCCCGCTCGACGCCGTTGTCGAACCGGCCCCCGGTGTTGTGCACCGCGGTGGTGACGCTGATGACGACGCCGGCGACAACACAGGCCGTCGTCGCCATGAACCACACGCGAG
>JAGWNV010000188.1 GCA_028872975.1 Acidobacteriota bacterium | reverse complement strand
TCGCCGAGGACGGGGTCCCAGCCCGGGGCCGTCACCGCAGTCATGGCCGGCCCTTCGGCGGCGGGGACCCTGGACAGCACCGGGGCCCCGGTGCGCTCGAGCAGCCGGTCGTAGGGAAGGTGCAACGGAGGGAAGGCCCGCCCCTCGCCGCCGGCGGCGTCGGTCACCGCCCCCCAGGTGACGGCCAGGGCGGCGGCCAGCGACTGCTCCTCGTCGAGCAGCTCCCCGGCGCGATGGCGCGTCCGCCGGGGGTCGACGAGCACCACCCGGGCGCCGGAGGGCAGGAGGTCGGGCAGGAGCCGCTCCTCCCCGCCCAGCCACGGCGTCCACGACTCCATACCGTCGAAGAGCTGGCCGTCGGCGATGCGCTCCCACTGGGCCGCCCCCCAGGGCTCCTCACCCACCAGCACCGCCGCCCGGGCCCGCACCTCGTCGGTGGGGAGCAGCTCGTGGCAGGCGTGCAGGAAGGCGTGGTCGAGGTCGTCGCGCGACCGCTGGTCGCCGGGGTCGAAGTCGGTGAGCCGGTCGACCTCGTCACCCCACAGGTCGATGCGCACCGGGAGCTCGGCGTCGGAGGGGAAGACGTCGACGATGCCGCCGCGCACGGCGAGCTCGCCTCGGTGCTCGACCTGGTACTCGCGGCGATATCCCATCGACACGAGCTGCTCGACGAGCTCGGCCTGATCGAGGCGCTGGCCCCGCGACACCGCCACCGGCACGGCCGTCTGCTCCACCGGCCCGAGCCGCTGCAGCAGGGCCCGCACCGGGGCCACCACGAGCTGGGGCGCCTCGGCCCCCTCGTCCCCGTCCCGGCCCACACCGAGGCGCCAGAGCACGTGCAGGCGCCGGCCGATGGTGGCCGTCTCGGGGCTCACCCGCTCGAAGGGCAGCGTGTCCCAGGCCGGGAAGAGCGCCACCGCCTCGGGCCCGAGGAAGGCCGCCGCGTCGTGCGAGAGCCGCTCGGCGTCGGCCACGGTGGCCGTCACGGCAAGCACGGGCCGGCGCTCGCCGAGCCGGCACAGCCCGGCCAGCACGTAGGGGGCGGCCGCCTCGGGGACCGCCACCGCCGTCGACCCGGCCGAGACCATGTCGACCATGGCCGGCTCGGCGCGGAGCAGCGACGGCAGGGACCGCAGGGTCACGGGCTCAGGGTACCGACCGGCCAATCAGGCCGGTTCGGCGTTGACCCGGGTCATGGCCGCCTCGACACCCTCGGCGGCGAGGACCTCGACGGCGTCGGCGGCAATCTCGACGGCGACGGCCAGCGCCTCCCGCTCGGCCCTCCCGGCGGCACCAAGCACGTGGTCGGTGCCCTGGCGCCTTCCCGGCGGCTTCCCGATGCCGATCCGCACCCGCACGTAGCCGCCCTCGTGGAGATGGGCGTGGACCGACTTGAGGCCGTTGTGGCCGGCCGTCCCCCCGCCGAGCTTCACCTTCACCCTCCCCACGGGAAGGTCGAGCTCGTCGTGGACCACGACGATCCGGTCCACGGGGACGGGCCCGTAGCGCCGCGCCAGGGAGGCGACGGCGAGGCCGGAGTCGTTCATGTAGGTCTGGGGGACGGCGAGGACCACCGATCGTCCCGACAGGCGGACCTGGGCCACGAGCGCCTGGGTGCCCCGTTCGGCCCGCAACCGTTCCCGGTTCCGGTCGGCCAGCAGCTCCACGGTGTCGGCACCGAGGTTGTGGCGGGTGTGGCGGAACTCGGCTCCGGGATTGCCCAGGCCGACCACCACGAGATCGGCGCTCGCCCCTCGCCGGGGGGCGCCGACCAGCCGGCGCAGGATCAGCCTTCCTCGCCGCCCGCGGCCTCGGCGGTGGTCTGGGCACCGGACTCGGCCGCGGCCTCCTGCACCGCTTCCTCGCCGGTGGCCGCCTCGGCCCCCTCGGCGGCCGCAGCCACCCGCGACGCCTGGCCGGCCACGACCACCGTCTCGGGCTCCACGTCGGTGTGGACGCCGTCGGGCAGGGCGATGTCCGAGACCCGCAGCGCGTCTCCGACGGTGAGCCCGCTCACGTCGAGCTCGAGGAACGGGGGGATGTCGGCGGGGCGGGCCCGGACGGTGAGGGTGAACAGCTGCTGGTCCACCACGCCGTCGGCCCGGTGGAGCTCGACGGCCTCGCCCACGAGCTGCACGGCGACATCGGCGTGGGTCTCGGCGCGGAGGTCGACCACCTGGAAGTCGACGTGGAGGAGGGTGCCGCGCACCGGGTGCCGCTGGAGCTCCCGGGCCATGGTCGGGTAGGTCTTGCCGTCCACGCTCAAGGTGACGACGGCGTTGAGGCCCGCCGGCGTGCTCAGCGCGGCGCGCAGGTCCCGGGCCCCCACCGTGACCGGCAGGGCCTCGACGCCGCTTCCGTAGACGACGGCGGGGATCCGGCCCCCGGCGCGCAGCCGCCGGGCGGCGCTGCTGCCGGTGGGCCGGCCGGAATCGGCCAGGAGGGTGATGTCAGCCATGGACCTGCTCCTCGGAGAGACGCTGGGCGCCGCCGCCGTTTGGGGGCGCACCGAACGCTCCAGCATAGAGCCCCGGGCTCGGCCCGGCGAAGGCGGCCGGGACCGCCCTCCGGGGCGCCGGGGTCAGGCCAGGTTGTCCCCGCCGAAGATCTCCGAGACCGAGGTGTCCTCGAACACGGCGTCGATGGCGTCGGCGATGAGCTTGGCCACCGAGACGACCTCGAGCTTGTCGATGCGGCGGTCGGCGGAGAGCGGGAGCGTGTTGGTGAGCACCACCCGCCCGAGGGGGGACTTCTCCAGCCGCTCGAGGGCGGGATCGGAGAGGATCCCGTGGGTGGCCATGGCCCAGGTCTCGGCCGCCCCCCGCTCGGTGAGCAGCTCGGCGGCGGCGCAGATGGTGCCGGCGGTGTCGATCATGTCGTCGACGAGCACGCAGTGGCGCCCCTCCACCTCCCCCACCACGTCGAGGGCCTCGACCTGGTTGGCCGTCCCCCGGGGCCGGCGCTTGTGGACGAAGGCCAGGTCGGCGCCGAGGTGCTGGCTGTAGCGCTCGGCCACCTTCACCCGGCCGGCGTCGGGGGCCACGATCACGAGGTCCTTCAGCCCCCGGAGCAGGTCGACGAGGGCCGGCATGGCCGTCAGGTGGTCGAAGGGGACGTCGAAGAACCCCTGGATCTGCCCGGAGTGGAGGTCGACGCTCACCACCCGGTCGGCCCCGGCGGCCTGGAGCATGTCGGCCACGAGCTTGGCGGTGATGGGCTCGCGGCCGGTGGCCTTGCGGTCCTGGCGGGAGTAGCCGTAATAGGGGCAGACGGCGGTGATCCGTTTCGCCGAGGCCCGCTTGGCGGCGTCGATCATGATGAGCTGCTCCATGACGGCGTCGTTCACCGGCCCGCTGTGGGTCTGGACGATGAAGATGTCGCTGCCCCGCAGCGACTCGTCGTAGCGGCAGTGGATCTCGCCGTTGGCGAATTCGCGGAGGTTGGCCTCGCCGAGCTCGACCCCGAGATGGGCGGCGATCTCCTGGGCGATCTGGGGGTGGGACCTGCCGGAGACCAGCTCCAGGCGCCGCCGGGGGACGAGCTCCATCTTCGTGACGCTATCGGACGGGCCGATGCGCCCTGGAGGGGGCTCAACGACGCTCGTCGTCGGCTCCCATCCGGGAGAAGGGGCCAACCAGCTCCGACGGCCCCACGACCGACCCGGGGCCGAGCACCGCGTAGGGCCCCACGCGGGCGTGGGCGCCGACAACGGCCCGCTCGGCGGTGCAGCGCGACAGCGTGGCCCCCTCGCCGACCTCGGTGTCGACGAGCTGGCACTCGGGGCCGATCTCCGCACCCCGGTCCACCACCGTGTCGCCCTGGAGCAGCACCCCGGGCAAGAGCACCACGTCGGGCGCCAGGCGCACGGTGGCGTCGACATAGGTCCGCTCGGGGTCCCACATGGTCACGCCCCGCCGCATCCACCGCTCGTTGATCCGGTCCCGCAGCTCGGCCTCGGCCACCGCCAGCTGGGCCCGGTCGTTCACCCCGGCCGCCTCCATCGGGTCCGACAGGGCCAACGACTCGACCCGGTAGCCGGCGTCGTGGAGCACGGCGTAGATGCCGTTGAGCGAGTGCTCCCCGCTCAGCCCGGTGGGCCGCAGGCGTCGCAGCGCCGGCGCCAGGACCCCCTGGCGGAAGCAGTGGATGGGGGTGGCCACCTCGGCGACGTCGTCGTCGGCCTCGGCGAGCTCGCCGTCCTCCACCACCGCCACCACGCTCCCGTCGCGACCCCGCAGGACCCGGTCGCAGCCGGCGGCGTCCTCGAGGCGGGCCGTGAGCAAGGTGGACGCCGCGTCGCTGGCCCGGTGGTGGCGGACCAGGGCGGCCAAGGTGGGCGGGCGGACGAGCGGGGCGTCGCCGGGCAGCACCACCACGTCCCCCTCGCCGTCGAAGGCGTCGTCGGGCAGGGCCGTGAGCCCCACGGCGAGCGCGTCGCCGGTGCCGAGCTGGGCCGGCTGCTCGACGAACTCGATCGACAGCGAAGGCGGGGCGTGGTCGGTGAGGGTCTTCGTCACCCATTCGCCGCGGTGACCTACGACCACGACGACCTTCCCGACCGGCAGCTCGGCGAGGGCGTCGAGCACGTGGAGGATCATGGGGCGGCCGCAGAGCCGGTGGAGGGGCTTCGGACGCGCCGATCGCATCCGGGTCCCCTCACCGGCGGCCAGGACCACGGCGGAGAGCGGACGATCGGCCATGGACGTAGTCTGGCACCCGATGCCGAGGAGCACGTCGACGTCCGCCACCTGCGGGAACGCCCCGTCGCCCCCCCGCTGACCTCCCGCCCGCCCCGTCGTGCCCGCCCTCTCCAGCTCCCTCGACGCCGGCTCCGACACCTACCGCGCCAACCGCGGGGCCATGGCCGGCGCCCTGGCCGAGGTGGAGGAGCAGCTCGCCCTGGCCCGCCTCGGCGGTGGCGAGCGCTACGTCGAGCGCCACCGCCGGCGGGGGAAGCTCCTCGCCCACGAGCGCATCGAGATGCTCCTCGACCCCGACTCGCCGTTCCTCGAGCTCTGCCCGCTGGCGGGCTGGGGCACCCAGTACGCCGTCGGCGCCAGCCTGGTGTCGGGCATCGGGGTCGTGGGCGGCGTGGAGTGCCTCGTGACCGCCAACGACCCGACCGTCCGGGGCGGCGCCACCAACCCCTTCACCATGCGCAAGTCGTCGCGGCTCTCCGACATCGCCCTGGAGAACCGCCTGCCCTCGGTCAGCCTGGTGGAGTCGGGCGGGGCGGACCTGCCCACCCAGTCCGAGATCTTCATCCCCGGCGGCCGGGGGTTCCGGGACCTCACCCAGCGCTCGGCGGCGGCGGTGCCCACCGTCGCCCTCGTCTTCGGCAACTCGACCGCCGGGGGCGCCTACGTGCCGGGCATGAGCGACCACATCGTCATGATCGAGGGCCGGTCCAAGGTCTTCCTGGGCGGGCCGCCCCTGGTGAAGATGGCCACCGGCGAGGAGTCCGACGACGAGGAGCTGGGCGGCGCCGCCATGCACGCACGGGTGAGCGGCC
>JAGWNV010000187.1 GCA_028872975.1 Acidobacteriota bacterium | reverse complement strand
GCCGACGGGCCGGTCTCGGTGACGGTCTCGGCCGGGGCGGTCCTCGACGAGGTGGTGCTGCGGAGCTACGCCGTGGGGGCGGTCCACCAGGGGCTCGGCTGGGTATGGCGGGAGGGCATCGCCGTGGCCGAGGACGGGACCGTGCTGGATCTCACCATCCGGTCCTTCGGGATCCTCCCCGCCCGGGACATGCCGCGCGTCGAGGTCGAGGTGGTGGATGCTGAGGGTCCGCCCCGGCGGGGTGGCGACGCCGTCTTCGCCGCCACGGCGGCGGCGGCATGGCTGGCCGCCGGCCTCCCGCCGGACTGGCCCAGCGAACGAGGAGGGTGACGAGATGGCGGCACCGGTGGGTCCCTACTCCCCGGCGGTCCTGGCCGGGCCGTGGCTCGTGTGCTCGGGCCAGGTCGGCATCACCCAGGGCCCCGACGGCCCCGTCCTGGCCGACGGCTTCGAGGCCCAGGCCCGCCAGGCCATCGCCAACGTGGCCGACGTCCTCGGCGGCCACGGGCTCTCCTGGCAGCACGTCGTGAAGACGACGGTGTTCCTGACCGACGTCGACCAGTTCGCCACCTTCAACGGGATCTACATGGACGCCCTCGGCTCCCACCGGCCGGCCCGGTCGCTCGTGGTGGTGGCCGCCCTGCCCCTCGGGGCGGAGGTGGAGGTCGAGGCCTGGGCCTACGCCGACCGCTAGCCCCGTCGAGCCGCAGAGCCGCCCGCAGGGCCGGGGTCGGAGGGGCCCGGCGGGACGGCGTCAGGGGGCCCAGGTGCCCTGTCCGAAGCGGTAGCCGACGGAGCGGACCGTCTCGATCAGATGGGCGTGCTCCTCGCCGAGCTTGGCCCGCAGACGCCGAACGTGGACGTCCACGGTCCTCGCCCCGCCGTAGTACTCGTAGCCCCAGACCCGGCTGAGGAGCGTCTCGCGGGTGAAGACCTTGCCGGGCCTGGCTGCGAGGAACCGGAGGAGCTCGTACTCCATGAAGGTGAGGTCGAGGGCCCTTCCCGCCACGATGGCCTGGTAGGTCTCGAGGTTGAGCACGAGGGGGCCGTGCTCGATGAGCTCGGGGCGCAGCCCCCGGCCGCTGCGCCAGAAGAGATGGGCGAGGCGGGCCGAGAGCTCCTGGGGGTGGGCGGGGAGGACGAGGAAGTCGTCGAAGTGGTCCTCGCGCAGCTCGAGCTCGGCCACCTGCTTGGCGTCGACCACGAGGAGCACCGGCCGCAGTGGCACCTCGCGCGACCGCAGGCGGCGGCAGAGGGAGAAGGCGGCCTGGGTGTCGTCGGCGGCGCAGACGACCGCCCCTGACCAGCCGTCCTCGGGCTCGTCGAGCTCGGCCTGCTCGGGCCGGCCCAGGGCGCGCCAGGGGTAGCCGCCCCGCTCGAGCTCGAGGGCGAGCTCGGCGGGGAAGGGGTCGGGGAAGCACAGCAGCGGCTGCACCGGTCTCCTCCTCCCTCGCCTCGGTGTCTGCCCCGGCCGCCTGTCCCGCCTACAGGAGCGGGAAGTAGCGGTCGCGCTCGAACTGGCTCACGTGGGTCTTGTAGCCCGCCCACTCGGCCCGCTTGTTGCGGACGAACCACTCGAAGACGTGCTCGCCGAGGGTCTCGGCCACGAGCTCGGAGCGCTCCATCTCGAGCACGGCCTCGTTGAGGCTGCCGGGCAGGGACCTGATTCCCTCGGCGGCGAGCTCCTCGGGGGTCATGGCGTAGAGGTTGGTGGCCGCCTCCCGGGAGAGGTCGTAGCCGGCCTCGATGCCCCGGAGGCCGGCGGCGAGGATGACGGCGAAGGCCAGATAGGGGTTGCAGGCGGAGTCCGGGGCCCGGTACTCGATGCGGGTCGACTCCACCTTGTTGCGCTTGACGACGGGGATCCGCACCAGGGCCGACCGGTTGTTGCGGGCCCAGGACACGTGCACGGGGGCCTCGTAGCCGGTGACGAGGCGCTTGTAGGAGTTGACCCACTGGTTGGTGACCGCCGTGATCTCCGGGGCGTGGCGGAGGACGCCGGCCACGAACCGCTTGGAGAGCTCCGACAGGCCGTAGGGGTCCGAGGCGTCGTGGAAGGCGTTGGTGTCGCCCTGGAAGAGCGAGACGTGGGTGTGCATGCCCGACCCCTGCACCCCGGCCAGGGGCTTGGGCATGAAGCTGGCGTGGACCCCGTGGCGGCGGGCGATCTCCTTCACGACCAGCCGGGCCGACATGACGGTGTCGGCCATGGTGAGGGCGTCGGTGTAGCGGAGGTCGATCTCGTGCTGGCTGGGGGCGTCCTCGTGCTGGGCGTGCTCGACGGGGATGCCCATCTCCTCGAGGGTGAGCACGGCCTGCTTGCGGAGGTCGCTGCCGAGGTCGCTGGCGGTGAGCTCGAAGTAGGTACCGCTGTCGAGGGCGACCGGCTCGTGGGCCGGGTCGGCGTCGGCGAAGTAGAAGTACTCGATCTCGGGGGCGGCGAAGAAGGTGAAGCCCTGTTCCCGGGCTCGGTCCAGGGT
This sequence comes from Acidobacteriota bacterium, assembly GCA_028872975.1. Classification (GTDB taxonomy): domain Bacteria; phylum Actinomycetota; class Acidimicrobiia; order Acidimicrobiales; family UBA8190; genus UBA8190. The sequence goes on along the minus strand of JAGWNV010000187.1, from coordinate 3,037 downwards.
GCGGCGCAGGACGTGGCGGGGGCAGCCCTCGAAGGGGGTCCCGTCCAGGTTGGAGATGTCGCAGAAGACCCGGGCCACCGGGGTGTCCTCGGGGTGCCAGGGCAGGAGCTGGAAGGTCTTCGGGTCGGGCCGGGCCAGGACGTCGGACTCCTGGACCCGGCTGAAGCCGTCGATGGCCGACCCGTCGAAGGTCATGCCCTCCTCGAGGGCGTTCTCGAGCTCGGCCGGGGTGATGGAGAAGGTCTTGGCGGTCCCGAGGACGTCGGTGAACCAGAGCTGGACGAAGCGGACGCCCCGCTCCTCGACGGTCCTGAGCACGTACTCCTGCTGACTGCGCATCTGGCCTCCGGCACGGTCCGGTCCGGGCGCCACCTGGGCCCCGTAGGCCATCCAGTGTCGCAGGCTGCGGAGGGCGGCGGCGCCGGTTCACACGGCGTTCACACGTAGGCCGTGCGGCAGCAATCGGGACGTGCCAGGCTGTCGCCGGGCCGCCGCCCCTGCGCCTGCACCTCTCGGAGGCCGAGCGGACTTGTGAGCGGGCCGGTGACCCACCAGCATGTGCGGCCGTGGTCCGGGCCGCCGCCCGCAGCGCCCGAGGGCGCCGGTCGGCGCGAGCGGCGCTCCGGACGAGGGACCGACCGAACGGCAAGGGAGGAAGCGGTGCAGCAGCGGACCCCGGCGGAAGTGCTCCGCCTGGTGCAGGACGAGGCGATCGAGATCGTGGACGTCAGGTTCATCGACCTCCCTGGGCTCACCCAGCACTTCTCCGTGCCGGCCCACGCCCTTACCGAGGACGTCTTCGAGGAGGGCTTCGGCTTCGACGGCTCCTCCATCAGGGGCTTCCAGGAGATCCAGGAGTCGGACATGCTGCTCATGCCCGACCCCGACACGGCCGTCATCGACCCCTTCCGCCAGCACCGGACGATGAACATCAACTGCTTCGTCCGGGACCCCGTGACCCTCGAGCCCTACACCCGCGACCCCCGGTACGTGGCGTCGAAGGCCGAGGCGTACCTCGGCACCACCGGCATCGCCGACACCTGCTACTTCGGGCCCGAGGCCGAGTTCTTCATCTTCGACGACGTCCGGTACGCCCAGGGGGGCCACTCGGCCTTCTACCAGGTCGACTCCATCGAGGGGCACTGGAACAGCGCCCGGGACGAGGACCCCAACCTGGGCTACAAGATCCGGCCCAAGGAGGGGTACTTCCCGGTCCCCCCCACCGACCACTTCCAGGACCTGCGGTCCGAGATGATCCTCACCATGGAGCGGCTCGGCATCGAGATCGAGGTCCAGCACCACGAGGTGGCCACCGCCGGCCAGGCCGAGATCGACATGCGGTTCGACACGCTTCTGACCATGGCCGACAAGCTCATGCTGTACAAGTACGTGGTGAAGAGCGTGGCCCGCGAGGCCGGGTACACGGCGACCTTCATGCCCAAGCCCCTCTTCCAGGACAACGGGTCGGGCATGCACTGCCACCAGTCGTTGTGGAAGGGCGGGGAGCCCCTCTTCTACGGAGACGGGTACGCCGGGCTGTCGGACATCGGCCGGTGGTACATCGGGGGCCTGCTCCGCCACGCTTCGGCCGTCCTCGCCTTCGCGGCGCCGACCACCAACTCCTACAAGCGGCTGGTCCCCGGGTACGAGGCACCGGTCAACCTCGTCTACTCCCAGCGGAACCGGTCGGCGGCGTGCCGGATCCCCCTCTACAGCCAGAGCCCGAAGGCCAAGCGGGTCGAGTTCCGCTGCCCCGACCCCTCCTGCAACCCCTACCTCGCCTTCTCGGCCATGCTCATGGCCGGCCTGGACGGGGTGCAGATCAGGATCGAGCCGCCCGACCCGGTGGACAAGGACCTCTACGACCTCCCGCCCGAGGAGCTGGCCCGAGTGCCCCAGGTGCCGGGGTCGCTGGACGCCGCCCTCGACGCCCTCGAGGCGGACCACGACTTCCTGAAGGCGGGCGGGGTGTTCACCGACGACCTCCTCGAGACGTGGATCGAGTACAAGCGCCTCAACGAGATCGACGCCGTCCGTCTCCGGCCGCATCCCTGGGAGTTCATGCTCTATTACGACATCTGAGGGCTCTCGACAAAACTGGGGCGCTTCTGACGACAAAACCTCCAATAGGTGCCGGGCTTCTACCCGAGGTTGTTAGTTGGCCTCCTGCTCGGGACCATGTGCGTTCACGAGGGCTCGAAAACGCGTTTTGGGGCGCGTTTGCTCAGCCCTGTTCCACACGACTTGAACGTGCGGCCGCCTAGGCGATGAGCGGCGGTGCCGGATCGTCGGGCGGTCCCTGTCCCGACTTGGGTGCCCAGGTCTCGAGTCCACGAGTCCTGCGCCGAGCTGGCTTCTTCCTCGGCCCCGGGATCCTGGCCTGCTCGATCCTCGCTTGCTCCTCAAGGAAGCCAGAGATCTTCCGCACGTTTGCGGCGAACAGCGTCAACGCCACGAGCACGCTCTGCGACGCCATCCCGAGCAGTCGGCGCCGGCGGGGGTCATCGAGGGCTTCGTAGGCTCCGTCCTTGGCGAAGCCGTGCATGCCCTCGTTGGTGTTGCGCAGGCCGTGGTAGACGGCATTCCACTCCTCGCTTTCGTAGAGGAGTTGCTGAGCGAACTTGGCCCCGGCCTCAGGCGGCATGGTCACGCTCTGCTGCGTGCAGCACGACGGGGGGTTGTCCGTGAGCCTGCTGGTGAGCCGGATGCGCAGCTTCCCGCTCGTCTTCGAGGAGATGGAGACAGGTTTGTTGTCACACCGTGCCATGAGCCAGTTGCTGGCGGCAGGACACATGAGCCGGTAATGCCCGTCCTCCCCCGGCACTCCCTTGAATCTCGCCAAGTAGTTGCGGCGTTCGACCAACCTGGCCCGGTAGGTGGGCTCGTCGATGAGACCCTTGCGGTATTCGAGGGTGGCGTCGATGAGCGGCTGGGAGATGGCCGGGCAGTACCAGGCTCCCTCGATCTGGACGAAGCCGTTGTAGGAGGCCTTGATACCGAGTTGGTCGATCTTGTAATCGAATACTGGCTGGTAGCC
>JAGWNV010000355.1 GCA_028872975.1 Acidobacteriota bacterium | reverse complement strand
GGCAGGAACTCGTGGAGCGGCGGGTCGAGCAGGCGGATGGTGACCGGCAGTCCGTCCATGGCCTCGAGGATCTCGAGGAAGTCGGCCTTCTGGGCGACCCGGAGGGCCTCGAGCGCGAGCTCCTCCTCGGCCGGCGTGGCGGCCAGGATCATGCGACGGACCACCGGCAGCCGGTCCTCGGCCAGGAACATGTGCTCGGTGCGGCACAGGCCGATCCCCTCGGCCCCCAGGTTGCGCGCGTTGGTGGCGTCGGGTCCGTTGTCGGCGTTGGCCCGCACGCCCAGGCGACCGGCCCGGATCTCGTCGGCCCAGCCCAGGAGCAGGTCGAACTCGGGGGGCGTCTCGCCCTGGATGACCTCGACCTGGCCCAGCACGACGGTCCCGTTGGTGCCGTCGACCGAGATCCAGTCGCCCTCGGCGACCTCGATGTCGCCGACGGTGAACGAGTGCGGACCGATGCGCAGGGCCTCGGCCCCGACCACGGCCGGCTTCCCCCATCCCCGGGCCACGACGGCGGCGTGGCTGACCAGGCCGCCGCGGGCGGTCAGGATGCCCTGGGAGGCGAGCATGCCGTGGACGTCCTCGGGTGAGGTCTCGCTCCGGACGAGCACGACCGCCTCGCCCCGCTCGGCGGCCGCCTGGGCGTCGTCGGCGGTCAGGTAGACGCGGCCCACGGCGGCACCCGGCGAGGCACCGAGTCCCTTGACCAGGACCCTGTGCCCGTCGGATGCGAACTGCGGGTGCAGGACCTGGTCGAGGTGGTCGCCGGTGATCCGCTCGATCGCCTCCGCCTTGGTCAGCCGGATGGCCCGCTCGGACACCATGTCGACGGCCATCCGCAGGGCGGCACGGCCGGTGCGCTTGCCCACCCGGGTCTGGAGCATCCAGAGCTTGCCCTGCTCGATGGTGAACTCCGTGTCGCACATGTCGCGGTAGTGGCGCTCGAGGCGGGCGAAGATGGCGAGGAGCTCCCGGTGGATGGCGGGGAACTGCGCCCGCAGGGCCGA
>JAGWNV010000354.1 GCA_028872975.1 Acidobacteriota bacterium | reverse complement strand
GCGGGTCTGGCCGCCGCGGCTCTCCTTGCGGTTGAGGGCCCCGAGCGCCGTGCACTTCGAGACGGTGAGCATCGACGGGAGGTCGGTGGTCAGGTTCCATCCCGGGTTGTACTTGGTGCCGCCCGTCAGCGAGATGTTGGCGGCCCGTTCCTCGAGCGCCTCGATCTTGCCGAGGGCCTCCTCGAGCTCGGACCCGGTGCGGATGATCCCGACGAGGCTCTGCATCGTCTCCTGGAGGGCCTGCTGGATGTCGTACGGGTTCTCGCCGCCCTCACGGGTGAACGGGGCGACGGCGGCGTCGATGGCCTCCCGGATCTGCCCCTCGTCCAGGGTGACCTCGCCGGTCCGGCCCGAGGCGAACTCGGCGGCGCCGATCCCGGCCCTGCGTCCGAACACCAGCAGGTCGGAGAGCGAGTTGCCGCCGAGGCGGTTGGCGCCGTGCATGCCCCCGGCCACCTCGCCGGCGGCGAACAGACCCGGCACGGTGGCGGCGGTCGAGTCGGCATCGACCCGGACCCCGCCCATGATGTAGTGGCAGGTCGGGCCGACCTCCATCGCCTCGGCCGTGATGTCCACGCCGGCCAGCTCCTTGAACTGGTGGTACATGGACGGCAGGCGACGGCGGATGTCCTCCGCCGTCCGCCGGGTGGCGATGTCGAGGAAGACGCCACCGTGGGGGCTGCCCCGGCCGGCCTTCACCTCGGAGTTGATCGAGCGGGCGACCTCGTCGCGGGGGAGCAGCTCGGGCGGCCGGCGGCCGGCGGTGTGGTCGTCGTACCACTTGTCGGCCTCGTCCTCGGAGTCGGCCGTCTCGGCCCGGAACATGTCGGGCACGTAGTCGAACATGAACCGGTCGCCCTCCGAGTTGCGCAGCACGCCGCCGTCGCCCCGGACGCCCTCGGTCACCAGGATGCCCCGGACCGACAGCGGCCAGACCATCCCGGTCGGGTGGAACTGGATGCACTCCATGTCGATGAGGTCGGCCCCGGCCCACAGCGCCATGGCGTGGCCGTCACC
>JAGWNV010000186.1 GCA_028872975.1 Acidobacteriota bacterium | reverse complement strand
GAGGGGCCCGCCATCGTCCACGTCGGATGCGGGCGCCTGGAGGACCTCTCGACGGCCGCCCTCAGGCGAGCCGGCGGCGCCGTGGCCCGGGTGTCGGGCAGGCGGGGGACAGCCGTCGTCCTCCTGCCCGCCGAGCTGGCCGGGGCCCTACCGTCGGGGCCGGCCGGGGACGTTCCCCTGGCCCCGGCGACCAGGCGGGCCGCGCAGGCGATCACCGAGGGTGCCGTCCTGGCCGGGTACCGGTTCGACGCCCACAAGAGCGACGACGGCAGCGGACGCCTCGGGGCCCTCGTGGTGGCGGGGGTGGGCATCGAGGGGGAGGTGCTCGAGGAAGGGGTACGGCGGGGTGCCGTCGTGGCCGGCGCCGCCTGTTTCGCACGGGACCTCGTCAACGAGCCCCCCAGTCTCATGACACCGGCGCAGCTCGGCGCTGCCGCCGAGGCCTACCTCGCTGGACGGAGCGGGGTGACCTTCGAGGCGTGGGGCGAGGAGCGGATCCGGGAGGAGTCGCTCGGCGGGCTGCTGGCCGTCGCCCGGGGCTCGGCCGAGCCGCCCCGACTGATCCGCGCCCGGTACAGGCCGGCGGACCCGGTGGAAGTCGGGGGCAGGGTCCCGCACCTCGTGCTCGTGGGCAAGGGCATCACCTTCGACTCCGGAGGGCTCTCGCTCAAGACACCCGAGGGGATGACCACCATGAAGACCGACATGAGCGGGGCGGCGGCGGTCGTCGCCGCCGTCGGGGCCTGCAGCGATCTCGGAGTCCGGGTGGCGGTCACCGCCATCGCCCCCATCACCGAGAACATGCCGGGCGGGCGGGCCCAGAAGCCGGGGGACGTCCTCACCACCCGGAGCGGGCAGACCATCGAGGTGCTGAACACCGATGCCGAGGGCCGGCTGGTCCTCGCCGACGGCCTCTCTCTCGCCGTCGAGGAGGACCCCGACGCCATCGTGGACCTGGCCACGCTCACCGGCGCGGCGGTGGTCGCCCTGGGGCGGTCGATCGCCGGGTTGTTCGGGAACGACGAGGGGTTGGTGGGCCAGGTAGGCCGGGCGGCCCGACGGGCGGGTGAGGGGGTCTGGAGGCTGCCCCTGGCCGAGGAGTACCACGGCGACATCGACTCCGAGGTGGCCGACATGAAGAACGTCGGCAAGGCCGGGCAGGCCGGGGCGGTGGTGGCCGCCCTCCTGCTCGAGCGGTTCGTCGACGGGCGGCCCTGGGTGCACCTCGACATCGCCGGGCCGGCCCGGTCCGACGAGGACGGCGGGATCCTCACGAAGGGGGCCACCGGATTCGGGGTGCGGACCCTCGTCGAGCTCGCCGAGCGGTTCGCCGTGGAGTCCCCCGGGACCGAGGCCGACGCCGGGGACTCCAGAGGAGGCCGCTGAGGCGGGGCGAGGTCAGCTCGTGACGGCGGGCCGGCCGGCTGCGCCCGGCGCCCGGCCGACCTCGGTCCAGCGGGCGTCGGCGAGGCCGGCCAGGGCCACCACCAGGGACCGCTCGCCTGGGCTCAGGGCCCAGCCGGGTCGGCCCACGACGAGGACGAGGTCCCAGGCGTCGAGGCAGGAGGCCGCCATCTCGGCCCTCGCCTCCTCGGTTCCGGCCCGGACCCCGGTGGCGTAGGTGGTGAGCCAACGGGCGTCCGGAGCCCGGCCGTCCGTCGCCATGAGACAGCCGTCGCCGACGTCGACGACGACGGCCCAGTCGGCTTCGAGCTCCTCGCGGGCGATTCGGGCGAGAAGGGGGAGGAGCTCCTGGGGACGGGATGCTGCCGCCAGGGCCGTGGCCGCCTCGTAGGCGGCCCGCCGGTCATGGTGGTGGCCCATCTGGCGGCCGCCGGGCAGGGGGCGGATGTCCACCACGGTGGCCCCGTCGACCTCTTCGACCTCGGCCCGGAGCAGCGAGACGTTGGCGTCGTCGGGGAGCTCGACGACGAACTCGTCGACGGCCCGGCCGCCCACGCGCTCGACGATCTCGACGCCGATCACGTCACCCCGCACCGAGCCGATCCGGCTGGCCACCGACCCGAGGGCGCCGGGTCGGTCGGTGAGGGCCACTCTGATCAGGTAGACCCCCACGCTGCGAGCGTAGGGGCAGGACGTGACCGAGGTGTTTCCGGCCGGCGACGACTCGGTTACGCCTCCCTCGGCCTCCCTCAGGCCTCCCGCAGGGCCCGGGCCCAGCGGACCGTCTCGTCGGTGAGGGCGGGGTGGACGCCCCAGCGGAGCAGCTGGGCCTCGGCACCGTCGAAGCCGTCGCCGAGGGCGACGAGGCCGAGGGCCAGCCGCCGGGCCCGCCTTCGCTGCTGGGCGAGGGTCGGCTCCTGGTGGCGGGCCGCCGTCCACCGGTCGTGCTGGTCCTGGAGGGCCGGGGGGAGACGGAGGAGGTGACGACGGGCGAGGGGCGGGAGCATCCGGCGGACGGCCAGGGTGTCCCCACCATGGAATCTCGCCAGGTCGAAGGCCACGCAGCGGTTCAGCGCCCGCCCGAAGGGGGAGTGGCGGCCCCGCCGGCCGCCCACCCCCAGGGCAAGAGCGGTGTGCTCGACCTCGAGGGTGAACCCCGCCGACGCCGGGGTCCGGGTGTCGCCCCCGTCCGGCAGTTCCCCGTCCCCGGGGGCAGCCGCCTCGACGGCGGCGGCCTCCAGGCCGGCCGCCACGTGGCGGAGGAGCCAGGTGCAGGTGGGGCCGATCACCGGGAGCCAGAAGTGCTCGACGTACCAGGACCGGGGATCGAAGCCGAGGGCCTCGACGAGGGGGTCGGCGAGGGGGACGACCCAGAGGGTCACCGGTTGCGTCGGCTCCGGCCCGGGGGGCCTCCGGGCAGGCAGGGGGCTGTCGCCCCCGGCCTGCTGGGCCGGTTGGGATCCGAGCATCGTCATGGTCTGCCTCCGTCCGTCCTCTCCGCGCCACGGCGGGCGACCAGGCGCCCCCGGTGGGGAGACCGGTACGATTTCCGTCCTGCCTTGCCCGGCACCTCGCCGGGCACCTCCCCGGGGCGCCCTGCGAAGTCGCCGCGGCCGGGGAAGGGCGGGGGGACGGGAGCAGGGGTGGACGACCGGGTGTGGACAGGGGCGGCGGAACAGGGGCCCGTCCGCCGTGGCCTCGGTCGGGGACTGGCGGCCATCATCCCGGCTCGGGCGGCCAACGCCTCAGGCCTGCTGCCTCATCTCGGGCTGGGCGGGGAGCCGCCGGTCCACGAGGGCCTCCTCAGGCGGGGTGCTCTGACCGAACGGCTCGACGCCATCCTGGCCGAGGCGACGAGCGAGGGGGCGTCCGTCGCCGTCGTCGTCCTCGGCCTCGACGGGTTCCGGCACGTCAACAACCGGGTCGGCCAACAGGCCGGGGACGGGCTCTTGCGGGCCGTCGGGGACCGCCTGGCGTCGGGCCGGCGGGCCGGGGACGCCGTCGCCCAGCTCGACGGGGACGTCTTCGCCGTCGTCTGCCCCCGGGTCGCCTCGGTCGGGGCCGGGGCCAAGGTGATCGGGCGGCTGGCGGTCGAGGTGGGACGGCCCCTCGAGGTGGCCGGAGCCGAGGAGCGCCTCGGGGCGACCTTCGGGCTGGCCCTCGCCGGGGAAAGGCCGGAGATCGCCGGCCGGGTCCTCCTGCGACGGGCCGAGATGGCCATGCTCCGGGCCAAGGACGAAGGTGTGGCCTGGTCGGTCTACGAGACCGAGCCCGGCGGCCTCACCAGCGGGCCCGGTGGTACACCTCGGCCGGCGACCGGCGGGGCCGGCGAGCCGAGACCGTGGGTGGATCGTCGCCTTCTGCTCGGCCGATGAGGACCGCCCCGAGGTAGCGCCGGTCCTCGGGCACGGCGAGGGCCCGGCGCAGGGCCTCCTCGCCCCGGAAGTTGCCGAGGAAACAGGCGCCGAGCCCGGCGTCCACCGCCCCGAGGAGGAGTAGGAGGGCGGCCATCCCGGCGTCCACGTCCCAGTAGGGCACCGGCCAGGCGTCGAGGCCGGCCGACAGTCCGGCGGCCTCCTTGTCGGGTTCGCCGTAGCGGGCCAGGTAGGCGGCGGGCGAGGAGAAGAGGGCGACGACCACCGGTGCCCGCCTGAGGCCGGTCCAGCGGGGAGACCGGGCCCGCCAGTCCGGTGTCGTCGTCGCCGTCCAGAAGGGCTCTGTCTGGTCCGGTCCCTCGAGGACCACGGCGTCCCACCCCTCGGTGTTGCCGGCAGTGGGGGCCCGGAGGGCGAGCCCGAGGATCCGGTCGAGGAGGGCAGGCGCCGGGGGCTCGGGGGAGAAGCTCCGGACCATCCGCCGCCGTCGGGCCACATCGGCGAGCTCCACCGGCAGGGACGCTACCGGCGCTGTCACCGGCGCCGAGGGCACCGGAGGCGGTCGCCCTCCGCGCCGTCCGGCCCGTCCGACCGGACCGGGGAATGTCGACCCGGCTGGTAGGGTTTTACCTGCCGAGGGCCCACCGCGCCGGAGCGGTCCGGGGCAGGGGCCCGAGCGACGACACCCAGGAGGTCTGTCCGGTGGCGACACCGCGGGATCTGCTCAGCGAGGCGAAGGCGGCTATTCGGGAGGCGCTGCCCGAGGAGATCGAGCCCCGTCTCGGGGCGGTGGCCGTCCTCGACGTCCGGGAGCCCGACGAGTACGAGCAGGGGGCCCTGCCCGGGGCCGTCCACCTTCCGAGGGGCCACCTCGAGTTCCAGGTCGAGGGGCGGCTGCCCGACAAGTCCCGGCCCGTCGTCGTCTACTGCGCCGGCGGGGTCCGGTCGGCCTTCGCGGCCAAGACGATGCAGGACCTCGGCTATCGGGACGTCGTCTCCATGATCGGAGGGTTCAACAGGTGGAAGGACGAGGGCCGGCAGTGGAGCACGCCGAGGACTCTCAACCCCGACCAGCGGAACCGGTATCAGCGCCACCTCCTCCTGCCCGAGGTGGGTGAGCAGGGACAGCAGAAGCTCCTCGACTCGAAGGTCCTCCTCCTCGGCGCCGGCGGCCTCGGGTCGCCTGCCGGCCTGTACCTGGCCGCCGCCGGTGTCGGCACGATCGGCATCGTCGACATGGACGTGGTCGACGCCTCCAACCTCCAGCGGCAGGTCCTCCACAACATGGACCGGCTCGGGGACCGGAAGGTCGACTCGGCCAAGAAGACCCTTTCGGCCCTGAACCCCGACGTGAACGTCGTCACCTACGACGTCCGGCTCGGTGCCGACAACATCCTGGACGTGATCGACGGCTACGACGTGATCGTCGACGGCACCGACAACTTCCCCACCAGGTACCTCGTGAACGACGCCTCGCTGCTCAAGCGGATCCCCGTCGTCCACGGATCGATCTTCCGGTTCGAGGGTCAGGTGACGGTGTTCGCGCCCTACGAGGGTCCCTGCTACCGGTGCTTCGTGCCCCAGCCGCCCCCTGCCGAGCTGGCGCCTTCGTGCGCCGAGGCCGGGGTGCTCGGCGTGCTCCCCGGCATCGTCGGGTCCATCCAGGCTGTCGAGACGGTGAAGATCCTCCTCGGCCTCGGCGAACCCCTCGTCGGCCGGCTCCTCGCCTACGACGCCCTCGAGGAGACCTTCCGGACCTTCAAGCTCCGGCGCGACCCCGGCTGCCCCGCCTGCGGGGAGGACGCCGGCGAGATCGTCATCGCCGAGTACGACGACCTCTGCATGCCCCACGC
>JAGWNV010000185.1 GCA_028872975.1 Acidobacteriota bacterium | reverse complement strand
GACCCGTCCGCCACCGCGGCGCAGAGCCCCGACGGCCGCTTCTCGGCCGCCGTGGCGGCGGTGACGGCCGCCTTCGGGGACCCCACCCGCCGCGAGATCTACCTCCACGTGCGCGCCCGGCCGGGGGCGACGGCCTCCGAGGTCGCCGCCGCCTTCTCCCTGCACCCGAACGTCGCCCGCCACCACCTCGACCGGCTGGCGGCCGGCGGGTACCTCGAGGTCACCCTGGAGCGGTCCGCCGAGGGCGGGGCGGGGCGGCCGTCCAAGCACTACCGGCCGGCAGCGGCCTCGGGGTCGGACCCCACCGTCGACCTCGTGGGCCGGCGTGACGAGCTGCTCGTGTCGCTGCTCGTCGAGGCCCTGGGGCTGCTCGGCGCCGAGGAGGCCGAGCGCATGGCCGAGCGGGTCGGGGAGGACTACGGCCGGGCCCTCGCCCAGCGCATGGAGCCCGGCGAGGGCCAGCGGTCGGTGCGGGCCGCCATGCACGCCATCGCCGAGGCCCTGACCGCCCACGGCTTCGCCGCCCATGCCGAGGAGCGGGGCGCGTCGACGGCGGTGGTGGCCGACCACTGTCCCTTCGGCGAGGCGGCGGCGACCCACCCGGTCATCTGCGCCGTGGACCGGGGCATGGTGCGGGGGCTCCTGTCGGGGCTGTGCGGGGGCGAGGTGACGGTGCCCGTCGTCCTCTCCTCGCGGGCGCGCGGCGACGACGCCTGCGCGGCGCTCGTCTGAGCCCACCGGCGGCGGCCCCGAGGTGACCGGCCCGGCTGCCGCTCGCCACTACCTCGACCACGCCTCCACGTCCCCCCCCCGACCGGAGGTGGTGGCGGCCGTCACCGACTGGCTGTCGTCGGGCGCGGCCGCCGACCCGGGCCGGCTCCACCCCGAGGGGAGGGTGGCACGCCAGGCCCTCGAGGACGCCCGCGCCGCGGTGGCCGAGCTGCTCGGGGCCCGGCCCCGCCAGGTGGTCCTGACCTCGGGGGGGACCGAGGCGGTGAACAGTGCCGTCTGGGGGGCGTGGCGGGCACGGCCCGGCGGGGCGGCGGTGGCGGCCGGCGTGGAGCACTCGTCGGTGCGCGAGGCCTCGGCCCGCCTGGGGCCGGTCGTCCCCCTGGCCGTGGACGGGCGGGGCCGGATCGAACCGGCCTCGCTCGACGACGCCCTCGACCGGCTGGCCGCCGAGGGCAGGCCGGCGTCGATCGTGCACTGCCAGCTCGCCAACCACGAGGTCGGGACCGTCCAACCCGTCGCCGCGTTGGCCGACCGCTGCCGGGCCCGGCAGGTCCTCCTCCACGTCGACGCCTGCATGGCGGCCGGCCACCTGCCGGTGTCGGTCGACGACCTCGGCGCCGATCTGCTGTCGGTGAGCGCCCACAAGATGGGCGGCCCGCCCGGCGCCGGCGCCCTCGTGGTCCGGCGGGGACTGCGCGTCGAGCCGCTCCTGGCCGGCGGCGAGCAGGAGCGCGGGCGGCGGGCCGGGCTCGAGGACCTCCCTGCCGCCATCGGCTTCGCCGCCGCCGCCGCATCCCTGGCCGGGGGCGCCCTCGAGGAGGAGGCGGCCCGGCTGCGCCGGCACACCGCCCGCCTCGAGGAGGCGGCGCTCGCCGTGGCCGGCGTCTCGGTGCTCGGCGACCGCGCCGATGCGCTGCCCCAGCTCCTCTGCCTCGTGGTCGACGGGGTCGAGGCCGAGCCGGTGCTCCTCGGGCTCGACCAGGCCGGCGTCGCCGTGCACTCGGGGTCGTCGTGCTCCTCGGAGTCGCTCGAGCCCTCGCCCGTGCTGGCCGCCATGGGCGCCGACGCCGAACGGTCGCTTCGGGTCTCGGTGGGGTGGTCCACCACCGACGCCGACGTGGACGCCTTCGGAGGCGCCTTCCCGGCCGTGGTGGCGCGCCTGCGGGCCCTGCGGGACTGACGGCGCCGGGTACAGGGGCCGAGACGGGTTGGGCCATACTCGGAGGGTGGTGGTGGAGCGTCCCGGGACCCGGGCGCGGGCGGCCGACACCTTCGGCCTCGGCGAGGCGGCGAAGGCCTTCTTCGGCCACGGCTCCCCGCGCGTCATCGCCGGCCTGCTCGGCGCCGCCCTGGCGGGCCGGATCGTCCTCGGGGGCTGGTCGTGGTGGGACCTCCTCGGGCCCGCCGTCGTCGTCGCCCTCCAGCCCTTCACGGAGTGGACGATCCACGTCCTGCTCCTCCACTTCCGGCCCAAGGCCATCGGCCCCCTGCGCATCGACCCGCTCGTGGCCAGGAAGCACCGCGCCCATCACGCCGATCCCCGGGACCCGGTGCTCGTCTTCATCCCCCTCCCCGCCCTCGCCGCCCTCGTGGCCGGGCTGGCGGCGGTGTGCCTGGCCGCCCTCCCCCTCGAGCGGGGCCTCACCACCCTCCTCGGCGCCTTCGCCGTGCTCGCCGCCTACGAGTGGACCCACTACCTGATCCATTCCTCCTACCGCCCACGCCACGCCCTCTACCGCTACGTGTGGCGGGCCCATCGCAACCACCACTTCCGCAACGAGCACTACTGGTTCGGCGTGACGGTCCACCTCGCCGACCACGTCCTCGGGACCTTCCCCGACAAGACCGCGGTCCCGCTCTCGCCGACCGCCCGCACCCTCGGCGTCGCCGACGCCGCCTGACCCGGCGCCGGGCCCGACGGGCCTGGCCCGCGCCGAGGCCGGCCACGACGCGCCGCGCCCGCCGTCGGGCGGGCCGGGGCGGAGCGTGGTGCTGCTCATGGCCGTCGCCACCGGCGTGGCGGTGGCGAGCAACTACTACGCCCAGCCCCTCCTGCCCGCCATGGGACGGGCCCTGCACCTGTCCCCGCGCACGAGCGGCCTCGTGGTCACCGTGGCCCAGGTGGGCTACGCGCTCGGCCTGGCCCTCCTCACCCCGCTCGGCGACGTGGTGGAGCGGCGCCGGCTCGTCACCGTCCTGTGCCTCGGCACCGCCGCGGCGCTGTGCTGGGTGGGCGTCTCGCCGGCGTGGTGGTCTCTGCTGCCCGCCGCCCTGGCCGTGGGCGGCCTCTCGGTCGTCGTCCAGGTCCTCGTCCCCTTCGCCGCCTCCCTGGCCACCGACGAGAACCGGGGCCGGGTGGTGGGCACGGTCATGAGCGGGCTCCTCGTCGGCATCCTCCTGGCCCGCACCGCCTCGGGCGTCCTGGCCGGCGCCGGTGGCTGGCGCACCGTCTACTTCGTCTCGGCCGCCGCCATGGTCGTGCTGGCCGGCGTCCTGCACCGCCACCTCCCCACCTGGCGCCAGCGCACCGGCCTCGGCTACGCCCGGTCGGTGGCGTCGGTGCTGACGCTGCTGCGCCAGGAGCCGGTGCTCCGGCTGCGTTCGCTGTACGGGATGCTCTCCTTCGGCACCTTCAGCGTGCTGTGGACGGCCATGGCCTTCCTGCTGGCGGACCGGTACCACTACTCGACGACGGTCATCGGGCTCTTCGGGCTGGCCGGGGCGGCAGGCGCCCTCACGGCGTCGGTGGCGGGACGGCTCTCGGACCGCGGCTGGGCACGGCGCACGACGGTCGCCACCGGGACCCTCCTCGTCGCCTCCTGGCTGGCGCTGTGGGTGGGGTCGAGCTCGATCGGCTGGTTCGTCGTCGGCGTCGTCGTCCTCGACGTCGGCGCCCAGGGGCTCCACATCACCAACCAGGGGGAGATCTACCGGCTGCGCCCGGAGGCCCGCAGCCGCCTCACCGCCGCCTACATGGTCATCTACTTCGCCGGCGGCGCCGCCGGCTCGGTGCTCTCGGCGTCGCTGTACCAGTCACTGGGCTGGGACGGCGTCTGCCTGGCGGGCGGCACCTTCGCCACCGGCACCCTCGTGGTGTCCGCCGTCAGCCGTGCACGCCGGGGGGCGGCGACGGCACCGGCTGCCCGGCGTCGGTGAAGGCCCGCACGACGACGGGCCAGGCCTGCTGGGCGAGGGCCGTGGGCGGGTGGGCGGCCAGGAACCGGCCGAGCTCGGACGCCGCCTCGGCGGACCGGCGCTCGGCGAGGAGCATGGACCCGAGATAGAGGTGGGGCGCGGCGGCCGAGGGGTCGGCCCGCTCGGCGCGCTGCTCCTCAGACTGACCTTCGGAGACCAGGCCCGCCTTCCCGCCCAGGACCCCGGCCTGGAATTCCAGCCAGCCCGCCTCGGCCAGGGCCTGCTCGTCGGTGGGGGCGGCGCGCAGCACCTGGCGGTAGAGGGCGAGGGCCTCGGCGTCCTTGCCCGACGCCTCGAGGGCGGCGGCCTGGGCGTCGGTGCGCTGGAGCTGGTCGCCCGAGGCCAGGCTGAGCGACCCGCTGGCGCTCTGACCGGGCAGCCGGGTGGCGAGCTCGGAGGCCACCACCACCACGGCGGCGGCGGCGAGGGCCCCCACCCCGGCCCACAGGAGCACCCTGCGGCGCCGGCGGCGACCGCCGGGGTGCGCGGCCTCTCCGGAGCCGGGGGCCCGGCCGTCCGGTACCGACTCGGCCGCCCGGGGCGGGGGGACCGGTGCCGCGGCGTCGTCGGCGAGGGCGCGCAGGACGGCGGCGGCGCGCGCCGTGTAGTCGCTTCTCAGCGCCTCGTAGCGGTCCTGGTCGATGTCCCCGGCGGCGAGCTCGGCGTCGAGGTCCTCGATCGACTGGAGGAGGAAGTCCCGGGCGTCCTCGAGCTCGACGCGCCGCGCCGCGGCGGGCGCGGCCCGGGACGGCGCGCTCACCGCCCCCCCGTCCCCGCCGGGCCGGCCCTCCCCGAGAGCGCCGCCTCGACCAGCCGGCGGTCGTCCTCCGACGGGGACGCGCCGGCGACCCGCCGGCGCCGCCACAGGAAGACGCCGAGCACGGCCAGGGCGGCGGGCACGGCGACGAGGGGCACGAACCACACCGCCCCGACGCCTCCCGACGTCGCCGGCCGCAGGAGGATGTCGGGGCCGTAGCGGCTCACGAGGAACGCCTCGATGGCGGCGTCGCTCTGGCCGGCGTCCACCCGAGTGGCCACGATCCGGCGGATGGCGACGGCGGTGGGCGCCGAGGAGGCGGCCACCGAGACGTCCTGGCAGCTCGGACACCGCAGCGCGGCGTCGAGGGCGGCGGCCCGCTGGGCGGGCCCCGGGGCCGGCGACGGCCGATGGGCCCCGACGGCCAGGGCGGCGGCGAGGACGAGGGCGAGGGCCGCCCAGGACAGCCTCGTCCACCGCGACGCGCTCACGACGCCGGGGCCCCGGCCCGGCCCAGCCAGTAGTCGAGCTGGGCGGCGGTGACGGGTCCGTCGAGGTGCGCCGTCACGATCCCGCTCGGCGAGACGAGGAAGGTCTCCGGTGGCGAGCGCACGCCGAAGTCGACCGCGGCGGTCCCCGAGGGATCGGCGAGCGCAGGCCATGTCGCCCCCGTGGAGGTGAGGAACTGCCGGGCGCTCCCGGCGGCGTCGTCGTAGGCCACGCCCACGAGGGCGGCGTCACCGGCGCCCCGATGGGCGTAGGCGAAGCTCACGAGCTCGGGCTCCTCCTGGCGGCACGGCGGGCACCAGCTGGCGAAGAAGTCGACGACGACCCACCGGCCGTGGAGCGAGGCCAGGTCGAAGGCCCCCCCGGCGAGCGTCGTGCCGGCGAGCGGCGGGGCGTGGTGGCCGAGGAGCGGCGTGTCGACCTCGGTGGCATTGGCCGGTGGCCGGGTGGCGAGGAGCGCCACCAGGGCGGCGACGGCCACGAGCACGATTCCGGC
>JAGWNV010000184.1 GCA_028872975.1 Acidobacteriota bacterium | reverse complement strand
CGGGGCTCTGCGACGCGACGGCGGGAGGGTCTGCGGTCGCGGCCACGCCGGTAGTCTACCGGTGCCCAGGCGCCGAAAAGCCCTGGTCGTGTCCGTCTCCGGTCCCCGGAAGGAAGCCTGTTGGCCCCCAACGACACCGACCTGCGCGCCGCCCTCGCCGCCGTGCGCGACCCGGACCTGGACCGGGGCCTCGACGAGCTCGGCATGGTCCGCGACCTGCGTGCCCGCCGGCGCGGGGTGGAGGTCGTCCTGGCCCTCCCCGTCGCCGGCTGGCCCGTCGCCGACGAGCTCGCCGGCCGGGTGGTCGACGCCCTGGCACCGCTCGTCGGCGGGCCCGACGCCGTGTCGGTGGTGACGACGACCATGACCGACGACGAGCGTGCCGCGCTGCACGTCGCCCTGGCCTCGCCCCGCGGGGGGGAGCCGGCACCGCTGCCGAGCCGTCCCGCCCACCGCCACCCCGGCGGGGCGCCCGGCCCGCTCGGCCACGAGCAGGGCCGCCCCAACCGGTTCATGGCCCCCGGCTCCCGGACGAGGGTCGTCGGCGTCTCCTCGGGCAAGGGGGGCGTCGGCAAGTCGTCCATCACCGTGAACCTGGCCGTGGCCCTGGCCGCCGGCGGCTACGAGGTGGGCCTGCTCGACGCCGACGTGTACGGGTTCTCGGTGCCGAAGATGCTCGGCGCCGGTCGCCCGCCGTCGGCCATCGACGACCTGCTCGTCCCGCCCGTCGTGCACGGGGTGCGCTGCCTGTCGATGGGCTACTTCGTCCCCGACGACCAGCCCGTCATCTGGCGGGGACCGATGCTGCACAAGGCCCTCGAGCAGTTCCTCGTCGACGCCTACTGGGGCGAGCCGGACTTCCTCCTCGTCGACATGCCGCCCGGCACCGGCGACGTGTCGCTCTCGCTCGGCCAGTACCTGCCCAAGACCGAGGTGCTCGTGGTCACCACCCCCCAGCCCGCCGCCCAGCGGGTGGCCCAGCGCTCGGCCTTCGCGGCGCGCAAGCTCAAGCTGCCCGTGCGGGGGGTGGTCGAGAACCTGTCCTGGTTCACCGGCGACGACGGCACCCGTTACGAGCTCTTCGGCGCCGGCGGCGGCGAGGAACTCGCCTCCCACCTCGAGGTGCCCCTCCTGGCCCGGATCCCCCTCGTCCCCGAGGTCCGCGTCGGCGCCGACGCCGGGGTGCCGGTGCGCGTCGGCCACCCCGACGGGGAGGCGGCCCGGGCCTTCGACGCCCTCGCCGAGGCCGTGGTGGCGCTCGGCCCGGCCCGGATCTACCGGCGAGAGCTCACCGTCCGCTGACGGCCGGGGTCCGGCCCCGTCCGTCGCCCCGGGGGTGCCGGGGCCGCCAGCCGGCGGCCTGGGCGAAGGGGCTCAGGCGAAGGGCGCCGGGGGTCTCGTCGGGGACGTCGAGGTCGTTGCGCCGGGCCAGCTCGGTGAGCTCGGGGTGATGGCCCTCGGGAGGCCGGGGGTCGAGCACCGGGTGCGAATTGGCGGCCCGGTTGTCCCACTCGATCCACCGCAGCCTGGCCAGCACGACGTGGGCGGCCGACAACGCCGCCACTGCGCCGAAGAGCGAGGCGAGGATCGCCATGGGGGAGGTGTCGGCATCCAGGCCCCGTTTGATGAGGGGCCGACGTCCTTTTTCTGGCCGGGGGAGCCGGGCGGGGACAACGGCCGCGCAACGACCCGTGGGGCGAGCCGGCGTTGCATCCTGCAAGCACCTCCGGCGGGCGGCGGCCCCGCGGGGGCGCCGGGGCTCGTAGCCTCCCGGCCATGACCGCACACCGCACGGGCAGCCCGGAGGCGCATCTCGAGGAGCGCCTGGCGCTCCTGGCCGAGGAGAAAGAGCTCACGCGCCGGGCCGACGAGCTCGCCCGCACGCGCCGGGAGCTGCCCTGGGTGCGGGTCGAGAAGGACTACCTGTTCGACACCGAGCAGGGCGAGGCCACCCTGGCGGGGCTCTTTCGGGGCCGGTCGCAGCTCGTCGTCTACCACTTCATGTTCGGTCCCGACTGGGAGGAGGGGTGTCCGAGCTGCTCGAGCGTCGCCGACGGCTTCGACGAGACCCACCTCCACCTGCAGCACCACGACGTCGCCTTCACCGCCGTCTCCCGGGCCCCGCTCGAGAAGCTCCTGGCCTACCGCCGGCGCATGGGCTGGTCGTTCCCCTGGGCCTCCTCGGGGCGCAGCGACTTCAACTTCGACTTCGGCGTCTCCTTCACCGAGGAGTCGGTCCGGGCCGGGGACAAGACCTACAACTTCCGTCCCCTCGAGGGCGGGCAGTTCGACGCGGCCGACCTCCCCTTCGAGGGGCCGGGCATGAGCGCCTTCGCCCTCCAGGACGGCGCCGTCCACCACACCTACTCCGCCTACTCGCGCGGTCTCGACGGTCTGTGGCCGATGTGGCAGTGGCTGGACCGGGCGCCGCTCGGGCGCAACGAGGGCGACATGTCCTGGTTCGGCCGCCACGACACCTACGAACCCGGCGACGCGTGACCGGCGGGGCCGGCCGGCCTCGCTAGTGCCCGGGCTTCCAGACCATGAGGATCACGACGGCCACGATGGCCAGGTTGAGGATCCCGCCGTAGACGCCGGCGCGCTTGCCTCGGCGCTCGAGCTCGAGGGCCTGGGGCGGCGGCCCTCCGGCGGCGGCCATGGCCGCCGCCGCGGTGGCGTCGTCGGTGGGCACGGCACCGCCGGCGACGGCCGGTCGGGCCCCGCCCATCTCGACGAGCTCGTGCATGAGGCCCCCCATCCGGCGCAGGTTGGGGAGGTGGAACCCGAAGCTCAAGGTGATGGCGGCGGCGTAGATGGTGATGGCGGCGGCCACCCAGGCCTGGGAGAACTTCCACTGGCTGTGGCTCATGAGGACGAGCGAGATGCCGAACACGGGCACGGCCAGGATGAACATCTCGGCGATCTTCCCGACCCGCTCGGTGGCCTCGAACACGGCCAGGCCGTCGGCGCCGCGGCGGCGCTTGGCCTCGGCACCGTAGATGCCGTTCAGGAAGACCCCTCCGAACCCGATGATCACGCACATCACGTGCAGGACCATCACCGTGTCGTACGCGCCGCTGTCCACGCCCATCCGTCGGCCCCTATCGCTGCCCGCCCAGGTCGGGAGCACGCTACCCCTATCGTTGGGGGAACACAGGGGATTCCGTGTGGATGCGTTGACCTGGGCGGAGACGGGTCGGCCGGGGGCGCCCGGCGGTCAGAGGGCGGCCAGGGAGCCGGCGTCCACGGCCCGGGGGAGCCGGGTGGGGTCCCATCCCAGCTCGCTCACCGCGGCGCGCATGGCGTAGCGGTCGGTCATCCCGGCCACGTAGTCGACGGCGGCCCGCAACGCCTCGGGGCTCCCGGCGCCGAGCCCGCCCCCGGCGGCGCCGGGGACCCGGTTGGGCTGGTCGGCGAAGTGCTCGACGAGGGCGCGCAGCACCGCCATGACCGCCGCCCCCTGGGCCAGGCTGGCGGGGCGGAGGTAGACGCGCTCGTAGTTGCAGGACCGGAAGGCGGCGAGGGCTTCGGCCGTCTCCTCGTCCATCCCCACCCGGCCGGTGCGGGCGACGGTGCCCACCACGGCGTCGACGAAGGCCCCGAGCTGGGCGCCGCGGTGCCCGCCGCAGCGCCGACGCACGAGCTCGGGCAGCTGGTCGGGGGAGACGATGCCGGTGGAGACGGCGTCCTCCCAGTCGTGGCACACGTAGGCGATGCGGTCCGCCCAGCTCACCACCTCGCCCTCCGGCGTGGCCGGCGCCGGCCGCGACCAGGAGTGGTTGCGGATCCCGTCGACGGTCTCCTCGCAGAGGTTGAGCGCGGCCAGCGACACCTCGGCACCCCACACGGCGTGGTCGAAGCCTTCGGGGAGGAAGACGGTGAGGGCGTCCTCGCTGGCGTGGCCACCGGGCCCGTGGCCGCAGTCGTGGCCGAGGGCGATGGCCTCGGTGAGCGCCACGTTCAACCGGCAGGCCCGGGCGATGCTCGTGGCCACCTGGGCCACCTCGAGGGCGTGGGTGAGGCGCGTCCGCTGATGGTCGGCGGGGAAGATGAACACCTGGGTCTTGCCGGCCAGGCGGCGGAAGGCGGCCGAGTGCAGGATCCGGTCCCGGTCGCGCTCGAAGCACGTCCGCAGGGCGTCGGGCTCCTCGGGACGGGCCCGGCGTCCGGCCCCGGTCGAGGCGGTGGCGCCGGGGGCGAGCCGGCCGGCGTCGAGCGCCTCCCGCTCGTGTCGGTCCCGGACCCCGAGGGCCCCCAGGTCGACGGCCGCCGAGGAGTCGGCGTGGGCCTGGCGGACCGGCCCGCCGTCGTGACCGGCCATGGTGGCCGCCCACCGCCGGCTCCGCTCGCTCGGCACGGTCGCTGTCGGTTCCATGGCACCTCCCGGGGCCCTTCTGCCCCCGGGCTCCCAGTGTGCCCCACGGCTGTATCGTCGGGCGGAGGGCCGCCGCCGGGCGTGCCTCGGGCCCGGACCCAAGGAGGCGGCCTGTGGACGTACGCATCGGCATCGTCCAGAGCATCAAGGAGCTCGAGGTGGACCTGGGCGACGACTCCGAGCGCGACGCGGTGATGGCCCAGATCGAGGAGTCGCTGTCGAAGCCCGAGGGCGTCCTGTGGCTCACCGACCGCCGCGGGCGGCGGGTGGCCGTCCCGGTCGCCAAGATCGCCTACGTGGAAGTGGGCGCCCCCGCCTCCGAGCGGCGTGTCGGCTTCGGCGCACCCTGAACCGGGCCCGTCGGCGGGCGAGGGGGGACGCGCACCGAGGGTCGGCCTGCTCGACCGAAGGCTGGTGTTCGTCACCGGCAAGGGAGGGGTGGGCAAGACCACGGTCGCCTGTGCCCTCGCCCTCTTCGCGGCGGAGATGGGGCGCCGGACCCTGCTCTGCGAGGTGGACGCCAAGGGCGACGTGGCGTCGTACCTGGAGACCGGCGACATCGTCTTCGCGCCCCGGGAGGTCGTGCCCGGGCTCTTCGCCATGTCGATGGACACCGAAGCCTCGCTCCGGGAGTACCTGAAGCTCAACCTCCGCATTCCGGTGGTGGGCCGGATCGGCCCGCTGGCGAGGGCCTTCGACTTCGTGGCCACCGCCGCCCCCGGCGTCCGGGAGATCCTCACCGTGGGCAAGCTCGCCTACGAGGTCCGGGAGCGTCACTACGACCTCGTGGTGGTCGACGCCTCGGCGACGGGCCACATCGTGGGCCAGCTGGCCGCCCCCCAGGCCATCAACGAGCTCGTGAAGGTCGGCCTCATCCGGTCCCAGACCGACTGGATGGTGGACATCCTCTCCGACCCCGCCCTGACCGGCCTCGCCATCGTGACCACCCCCGAGGAGATGCCGGTCAACGAGACCATGGAGCTCGCCGGACGGGTGGCGGCCGAGACCGACGTGGAGCTGGCCGGGGTGGTGGTGAACCGGGTCCTGCCCGAGCTCTTCGGCCACAGCGAGGAGGGGGTCTTCGAGCGCCTGTGCCTCCCCGACGCCTCGGCCGAGCTCGCCGGCCTGGTCGAAGGCGACCCCCGTCCCGTGCTCGACGCGGCCCGTCTCGCCGTGACCCTGCGACGGACGCGCGCCGAGCACCTCGAGCGGCTCCGGGCCGGGCTCGACCCGGCCGTGCCCATGCTCTACCTCCCCTTCCTCTTCACCCGTGGCCACGGGCTGCGGACCATCCGGCAGGTGGCCCGGTCGCTCGGC
>JAGWNV010000183.1 GCA_028872975.1 Acidobacteriota bacterium | reverse complement strand
AGGAGCCTTTCCAGCCGCATCGTGCCTCCCTGTCCGATTCCGTCCCGGTCCCACCGACGGTCTCCTTGACCGACTGTCGGCGATTTGTCAGCATAGAGGCCATCATGCGCCGGATCTCACCGACCACGGACCTGCTGCTTACTTGACGGCGAGCGCCACATCGCGCTCGCCGAGCCGCCCCCTGAGCCTCCGGGCCAGGGGGCTTTCTGTTGGGCGAGGACGAGCAGCAGAGGACCGGGGAACGAGGAGAAGGCGGGAGAGAGCAGAGAGCGAGGAACCACGGTGACGACGGAGAACTCGAGGACCGCAGAGACGGCCGGGGGCGACCCCGGGCACCTGGTCGTCTTCGACACGACCCTGCGCGACGGGGAGCAGTCGCCGGGCATCTCCCTCGACGCCGCCGAGAAGCTCGAGATCGCCGAGCAACTCGCCAGGGTGGGAGTGGACTACATCGAGGCGGGGTTCCCGGTGGCGAGCCTGGGTGACTTCGAGGCCGTCCAGGCCATCGCCCGGACGGTCGGGAACGAACCGGGGGCGCCGGCCATCTGCGGACTGTCGCGGACCCACGTCGCCGACGTCGACCGTTGCTGGGAGGCCCTCCGCGAGGCGGCCCGGGCCCGGATTCACGTCTTCATCTCGACGAGCCCCCAGCACATGGAGCACATGCTCAAGATGACCCAGGCCCAGGTGCTGGCCGAGACCCGGGCCGGCGTGAGCCGGGCCAGGGAGCACACCGACGACGTCGAGTTCAGCCCGCAGGACGCCACGCGGACGCCTTTGGAGTTCATGCTCGAGGTGCTCCGGGCCGCCGTCGAGGCGGGGGCCACCACCCTCAACATCCCCGACACCGTCGGCTACGGCATCCCCTGGGACTTCGGGGCCCTCATCCAGCACATCCGCAAGCAGGTCCCCGGCGACTACGTCCTCTCCACCCACTGCCACAACGACCTGGGACTGGCCACGGCCAACACCCTGGCTGGCGTTCAGGCCGGGGCCCGGCAGGTCGAGGTCTGCGTCAACGGGCTGGGTGAGCGGGCCGGCAACGCCGCTCTCGAGGAAGTCGTGATGGCGCTGCGGATCCGTCCGGACCAGTTCCCCGGCGTCTCCACCACCGTCAGGACCGAGGAGCTGGCCCGGGCCTCCCGGCTGGTGTCCAGGCTCACTGGCTACCCGGTCCAGTACAACAAGGCCGTCGTGGG
The DNA here is from genome assembly GCA_028872975.1 of Acidobacteriota bacterium. Taxonomy (GTDB): domain Bacteria; phylum Actinomycetota; class Acidimicrobiia; order Acidimicrobiales; family UBA8190; genus UBA8190. The sequence goes on along the minus strand of JAGWNV010000183.1, from coordinate 4,510 downwards.
CCGAAACGCCTTCGCCCACGAGTCGGGCATCCACCAGCACGGGGTGCTCGCCGACCGGTCCACCTACGAGATCATCGACGCCGCCTCGGTCGGCCAGGTCGGGAGGCAGATCGTCCTCGGGAAGCACTCGGGACGCCACGCCTTCTCCGACACCCTCGGGAAGATGGGCCTCCACGTCCAAGGCGACGCGCTCAACCAGGCCTTCCTGCGGTTCAAGGAGCTCGCCGACCGGAAGGTGGAGATCACAGAAGCCGACATCGAGGCCATCGTCGCCGAGGAGCTGGGCCAGGACCTCGTCGAAGGGTTCCAGCTGGAGTCGCTCGAGGTCTCGGGCGGGACCGTCGGGATGCCGAGGGCCCGTGTCGTCGTGAGCCGGGCCGGGGACAAGCTGGAGGCGGCCTCGGAGGGCAACGGCATGATCGACGCCGCCTGCCGGTCGATCCGCCAGGCCACCGGCGTGGAGTCCCGGCTCATAGGCTTCACCGTCTCCTCGGTGACCGGCGGCGTCGACGCCCTCGGCGACGTGGTGGTGCAGCTCGAAGGCGAAGGGAGGACGGCCGGCATCAAGGTGTCGGGCCGGGGCGTCTCGACCGACGTGGTGGAGGCCTCTGCCCGCGCCTATCTCGCCGCCGTCAACCGTCTGGTGCGGATCAGGGCCCGCAACGAGGAGCGACAGGTCGAGATCGGCCCCTGAACCGACGCCTGCCCGGCCAGGCCGGCGCCGTCATGGCCGGCCTCCGGGCGGTAGGCGGTCAGTCGGTCAGGCGGGTGCCGCACCCGAGGTCGCCGGCAGCCAGGAGGGGCGGGCCGCCTCGTAGCGGTCGATGGCGTCCTCGTAGCGGAGGGTGAGGCCGATGTCGTCCCAGCCGTTGAGGAGCCGCTCCCGGACGAAGGGCTCCAGCGGAAAGGCTCCTTCCAGGCCCGCGGCGGGTGCCTCGATGGTCCCCCTGGCCACGTCGATCGTGATCTCGAGGGTGGCGTCAGAGGCCACCGCGTCGAGGAGGGCCCGGGCCAGTTCGGGATCCACCTGGACCGGCAGCAGGCCCTGCTTCACGGCGTTGTTCCGGAAGATGTCGCCGAAGCGGGGAGCCACCACCGCCTCGAAGCCGTAGTCCTGGAGGGCCCATACGGCGTGCTCCCGGGAGGAGCCGATCCCGAAGTTCGGCCCGGCCAGCAGGATGGTGGCCCCGGCGTACCGCTCGTCGTTCAGGACGAAGGACCGGTCGTCACGCCACTCCGAGAAGAGCCCGGCGCCGAATCCGGTCCGCTCGACGCGCTTGAGCCAGTCCGAGGGGATGATCTGGTCGGTGTCGACGTCGGGACGGTCGAGGGGGACGGCCCGCCCGGTGATGACCCGGACGGCCTTCACGGCCGGTCCTCGAGGTCATCGGGGATGGCGAAGTGGCCCGCCACCGCGGTGGCAGCCGCCACCGCCGGCGACACGAGGTGGGTGCGGCCCCCCCGGCCCTGGCGGCCCTCGAAGTTGCGGTTCGAGGTCGACGCGCAGCGCTCCCCGGGGGAGAGCTTGTCGGGGTTCATGGCCAAGCACATCGAGCAGCCCGGTTCCCGCCACTCGAAGCCCGAGGCGAGGAAGACCTTGTCGAGGCCCTCGGCCTCGGCCTGGGCCTTGACCTTGTGGGAGCCGGGTACGACGAGGGCCCGGAGCCCGGGTCGGATCCGGCGGCCGTCGAGGACCCCGGCGGCTTCCCGGAGGTCCTCGATGCGGGAGTTCGTGCAGGAGCCGATGAAGACGGTGTCCACGGCGACCTCTCGGAGGGGCGTGCCGGCGGTGAGGCCCATGTACTCGAGGGCCCGGTTGGCGGCGTCCCGTTCGGCGGGGTCGGCGATCTCATCGGGCGAGGGGACCACGCTGTCGACCGTGACGACCTGGCCGGGATTGGTCCCCCAGGTCACATGGGGCCGGAGCCCGGCGGCGTCGATGCGGACGGTCGTGTCGAAGGTGGCCCCTTCGTCGGTGCCGAGGCGGGCCCAGTCGACGAGGGCCGCCTCCCAGTCGGCGCCCTTCGGGGCGTGGGGACGGCCCTCGAGATAGGCGAAGGTGGTCTCGTCGGGAGCGATCATCCCGGCCCTGGCCCCGGCCTCGATGGACATGTTGCAGACCGTCATCCGGCCCTCCATGGAGAGGGCCCCGATGGCCTGGCCCCGGTACTCGAGGACGCGACCGATCCCTCCGCCGGTGCCGATGAGACCGATGACGGCGAGGACGAGGTCCTTGGCGTCGCAGCCCACGGGAAGGTCCCCGTCCACCTCGACGGCCATCGTCTTCGGCCGGGCCTGGGGGAGGGTCTGTGTGGCGAGGACGTGCTCGACCTCCGAGGTCCCGATGCCGAAGGCGAGGGCTCCGAAGGCCCCGTGGGTCGAGGTGTGGCTATCGCCGCAGACGACGGTCATGCCGGGAAGGGTCAGGCCGAGCTCGGGGCCGATGACGTGGACGATGCCCTGGTTGGCGTGGCCCATGGGATAGCAGGTGATCCCGAACTCGGCGCAGTTGGCTGCCAGGACCTCGAGCTGGCGGGCCGAGACCGGATCGGCGATCGGCTTGTCGATGCCGGTCGTCGGCACGTTGTGGTCGGCGGTGGCCACGGTGAGCTCGGGATGGCGGACGGGTCGTCCCGCCAGCCGGAGCCCGTCGAAGGCCTGAGGCGAGGTGACCTCGTGGACGAGATGGAGGTCGATGAAGAGCAGGTCCGGCTCGCCCTCCCCGCTCCGGACGACGTGGCGGTCCCAGACCTTCTCGCTCAGCGTGCGGGGGGACCCGGCGCCGGCCATGGCGCCCCCCAGGCCCGCGCCGGTCATCGGCGGGAGACCTCCACGATCTCCACCCGGAGGGAACCGCCCGGGGCCTCGTAGGCGACCGTCTCTCCCGCCGACTTGCCCATGAGGGCCTGGCCGAGGGGGGAGCCCGGTGAGACGACGCTCAGCGCGTCGTGGCGCTCCTCGATGGATCCGACGAAGAACCGCTCCACCTCGTCGTCCCCCTCGTATCGGATGGCCACCACCGACCCCGCCCCGACGGTGCCCGGGTCCCCGCCGCCACCGCCCTCTTCGACGACCGTCGCCTTCGAGAGGGTGGCCTGGATCTGGCGGATCCGGGCCTCCATCTTCCCCTGGCTGTCCTTGGCGGCGTGGTAGTCGCCGTTCTCCGAGAGGTCCCCGAGGGCCCGGGCGGCCTCGATGGCCCGGGCGATCTCGACCCGGCCTCGGGTGGTGAGGTCTTCGAGCTCGGCCTGGAGGCGGTCATAGGTGGCCCGTGTGAGGTGGGTGCCCTCGGTCACGCTGAGAAGGCTATCGGCTGCCCACCCGGGCTCCCGCAGGGCTCCGACCTGCGGTTGACGCCGTTTCGGGGGCAGGGGAGAATGGACGGCCGATGCCCAGACCGCTCTCTCCCGTAGTCATCATCGCCTAGGCACGCACCGGTCCCCGGTGCGTGCCTCCCTGACCGTCCACCTGGTGGGCGGTTTTTCATTTCCCGGGGAAGAGTCGGTCCAGAGAAGGACATCAGGACGAGCAGAGGAAGACGAGGAGCGAGGCAGGTGAGCGGGGGAAAGACCCATCGGGTCGCCGTGATCGGGGGGGACGGGATCGGGCCGGAAGTGGTGGCCGAGGCCCTCAAGGTCGTGGCGGCTGCCGGCGTGGTCGTCGATCCGGTGCCCTTCGAGCTGGGGGCGGCCCGGTATCTCGCCACCGGCGATGTGCTCCCCGAGGCCACTCTGGAGGAGCTCCGGGGCTTCGAGGCCATCCTCCTCGGTGCCGTGGGGCCCCCGGTCGGCTCGGCCGAGGTGCCGCCCGGGCTCCTCGAGCGGGGCCTCCTCCTCCGGCTCCGGTTCGATCTCGACCTCTACGTGAATCTCCGTCCCTTCTCGGGGGTCCCCGGGGCGGTGGCGCCGACCGCCGATTTCGTCGTCGTGCGGGAGAACACCGAGGGGACCTACGCCGGGGAAGGGGGGTTCCTGCGTAAGGGGACGCCCCAGGAGGTCGCCACCCAAGGGTCGGTGAACACCCGGATGGGGGTCGAGCGGTGCGTCCGGTTCGCCTTCGAGCTCGCAGGCCGCCGGGACCGGCGGCGGCTCACCCTCGTGCACAAGACCAACGTCCTCACCTTCGCAGGGGACCTCTGGCAACGGACCGTCGACCAGGTCGCCCCCGAGTTCCCCGGAGTGGAGGTCGACTACAACCACGTGGACGCCGCCTGCATCTACCTCGTCGAGCAGGCCCACCGCTACGACGTGGTCGTCACCGACAACCTCTTCGGCGACATCCTCACAGACCTGGCCGGGGCCGTCTCGGGCGGGATCGGGTTCGCGGCGTCGGCCAACCTCAATCCCGCCCGGACGGGACCCTCACTCTTCGAACCGGTTCACGGGGCCGCCCACGACATCGCCGGCACCGGCAAGGCCAATCCCCTCGCCGCCATCCGGTCGGCCGCCCTCATGCTCGAGCACCTCGGGGAGACCGAGGCCGCCGAGCGGATCACCACGGCCGTGGGCGC
>JAGWNV010000182.1 GCA_028872975.1 Acidobacteriota bacterium | reverse complement strand
GACCCCGACGCCGCCCTGCGGCGGCTGCTCAATTCCGGCTTCGAACGTCCCGACGGCGACCGGGTCCAGGGGCTGCGGGAGCTCATGGAGCGGCTGCGCCGGTCCCGCCAGGAGGAGCTCGAGCGGGGGGATCTCGGCGGCGCCTTCCACGAGATCGCCCAGGAGCTCGACGAGGTGGTGGCCGAGGAGCGCCAGGGCCTCGACGAGCTGGCCGCCGACGCGGCGGGCTCCGGCGACGACCGCCGGCGGCAGGTGACCGACGAGGTGGTCGCCGAGCGGCGGGTGCAGCTGGACCTGCTGCCCGAGGACCTCGCCTCGAAGGTGCGTGGGCTCCAGCGCTACGAGTTCACCTCCTCGGTGGCCCGGGAGCACTTCGAGCAGCTCATGGAGCGACTGCGAGACGAGGTGGCCCGGAGCTGGTTCGACCAGATGGCCGACGCCATGTCCAACCCCGACCCCGCCCAGATGGAGCGGGTCCGACAGATGCTCGACGCCCTCAACCGGATGATCGAGCAGCACCAGCGCGGCGAGGAGCTCGACCCGAGCTTCGAGCAGTTCATGGGCGCCTACGGCGACTTCTTCCCCGGGAACCCCCAGTCCCTCGAGGAGCTCCTCGAGCAGTTCGCCGCCCAGATGGCCGCCGTCCAGGCCGCCCTCGACTCCCTCTCGCCCGAGCAGCGGGCCCAGCTCCAGGCCCTGGCCGAGTCGCTCTTCGAGGACATGGACCTGAGCTGGCAGGTGGAGCGCCTCGCCGAGAACCTCCGCCAGGCCGTCCCCGACGCCGGCTGGGGCCGGCGCTACCGGTTCACCGGGTCGGACCCGATGGGCCTGGCCGACGCCGCCTCCGCCGCCCGCCGGCTCGGGGAGATGGACCAGCTCGAGCGGTTCCTGCGCTCGGCCTCCTCACCGGGGGCCCTCGCCGAGGTCGACCTCGAGCAGGTGGAGAAGTACCTCGGCGAGGACGGGGCCCGGTCCCTCGAGCGCCTGGCCCGGCTGGCCAAGGAGCTCGAGGAGGCCGGCCTCATCGAGCAGCGCGAGGGCCGCTACGAGCTCACCGCCCGGGGCATCCGCCGCATCGGCCAGCGGGCCTTGTCCGACCTGTTCTCCAAGATCGCCAAGGACCGCATGGGGGGCCATCGCCAGGTCCAGGTCGGCACCGGCCACGAGCCCGAGGGCCAGACCAAGCCCTACGAGTTCGGCGACCCCTTCGCCCTCGACATCCAGCGCACCGTCCACAACGCCGTCCGCCGGGGGGGCCAGGGGACGCCGGTGCGGCTCCTGCCCGACGACTTCGAGATCTCGCGGACCGAGCACATGACCCGGGCGTCGACGGTGCTCATGGTGGACCTGTCGCTGTCGATGCCGATGCGGGACAACTTCCTCGCCGCCAAGAAGGTGGCCATCGCCCTCCACACCCTCATCTCGAGCCAGTTCCCCCGCGACTTCCTGGGCCTCGTGGGCTTCTCCGAGGTGGCCCGGGAGATCAAGGCCGAGGAGCTGCCCGAGGTGTCGTGGGACTTCGTCTACGGCACCAACATGCAGCACGGGCTCATGCTGGCCCGCAAGCTCCTCGCACACCGGGCCGGGGCCAAGCAGGTGATCATGATCACCGACGGCGAGCCCACCGCCCATCTCGTGCCCCTCCCCGGAGGGGAGAGCTACGACGTCTTCTTCAAGTACCCACCCGTCCCCGAGACGGTCCGGGCCACGCTGGCGGAGGTGCTGCGGTGCACCCGGGCGGGGATCACCATCAACACCTTTATGCTCGACGCCAACCGGTCACTGCAGGGATTCGTGGAGCAGATGACCAAGCTGAACCGGGGCAGGGCCTTCTTCACCACGCCCGAGACGCTCGGCGACTACGTCCTCGTCGACTTCCTCGAGCACCGCCGCACCAGCCACTCGAGCAGCCGCCGCCACGCCTGACCGGGCCGGCGGAGGTCGCGCCGGCGGTGGGAAGCGCTGTGCCACCGCTTTCACGCTTCGTGACATTTGCCGGATTCCCTCTTGCGGCGGGCATCCCCATCGGTGATGATGACACGGCTGTAGTTACACAGATGCCATCAATGGCGAGGGGAGGCGTACCGGTGGACGCTGTTTCACTGCTGTACGGCCGCCAGGAGCGCAACTGGCAATCCAAGGCGAACTGCATGGGGGTCGATCCCGACCTCTTCTTCCCGGAGCGTGGCGCGTCCACCCGGGAGGCCAAGGAGGTCTGCCGGGGGTGCGTGGTCCGCGAGGACTGCCTGGAGTACGCGCTGGCAAACGGCGAGAAGTTCGGGATCTGGGGAGGCCTGTCCGAGCGGGAACGGCGCCGGCTGCGCCGGGCCCGGGCCATGGCCCGGCGGGCCACCGCCGCGGCGGCCTCCGCCTCCTGAGCCCCTGCACCTCCGCCCGGCCCCAACCGGGCACGGTCTTCAGCCGGCCGCGTCCAGGCGCGCCTCGATGGTCCGCTCCACGCTGAGATCGAGCTCGGCTCGCCGCCCTGCGGCGACGGCCTCGACCACGGCCCGGGGCGCCAGCCCGACGAGCTCGGCCCGGAGCACGCCCACGCCGCGGCGGGACGCCTCGGCGGCCACGGCGTCGTAGGCCTCGGCCGGCCCCAGGGAGGCCGGGTCGACGAGGTTGCAGGAGACCTGGGTGTGGCCACCGGTGGCGAGGCCGAGGGTCCGCAGGCCGGGGCGTCGCACCGACCGGGCCAGCTCCCGGGTCACGACGAGGTCCGTGGTGTCGAGCCAGATGTTGTAGGCCACGAGCGCCCACCGCGCCCCCACGGCGCAGGCCCCGGCGGTGGCATGGGGGCGGCCCGGGCCCACGTCGGGGGCGAGGTCGGCGAAGGCGCGCCGGCGGACCTCGGGGAGGGTCCGCTCGGGGCCGTAGAGGAAACAGGGCAGGGCCAGCTCGGCCGCCGCCCACGCCGCGAAGTCGTGGCGGGCCCGGAGGGCCGGCTCGAGGCCGGTGCCCTCCGCCAGCGGTGTGCCCCCGGCGTCGAGGGGGACGAAGGGGACGACGTCCACCACGCCCAGCCGGGGGTGGACGCCCTCGTGGCCCCGCAGGTCGAGACGCCCCACCGCGGCACGAGCCAGCGCCCGGGCCGCCTCCTCGGTGGCGGGCCCGCCCAGGGTCAGGACGCTGCGGTGGTGGTGGGGGTCGGCATGGAGGTCGAGCAGCGCCGCGCCGGCGGCGGCGGCGAGGTCGTCGAGGACGGCGCTGTCGGTGCCTTCGCTCAGGTTGACGACGCACTCGAGCACGGCGCCGGCCCCCGAGCGCGGCGCTGCCGGCGGCCTAGTTGGCGCTGAGCTGGACCCGCGCCGAACGCCGCTGGCGGAGGATCCGCCGCCGCTCACGCTCGGAGGTACCGCCCCAGACGCCGTGGTCCACCCGGTTGGCGAGGGCGTACTCGAGGCAGGCCGACCGCACGGGACACTCCGCGCAGATGCGCTGAGCCACCTGGACGCCGATGCCGTCGTTGGGGAAGAAGACGGCGGGATCCATGTGCCGGCACTTGCCGTGCTCCATCCACTCCGCTTCCACATCCCCATTGTACCCCCAGCTTTCTGTGGGCCGGCTGTGCGATTCGGCGTCGATCGGCCCTGGCCGGGGCGCCGGAGGGGGAGGCGGGGCCGGGTAGGATCGGCGCGTGGCCGAGGAGCTCCCCGAAGAAGAACAGGAACAGCTCCCCCCCCGCGGCGCCGTCCGGGTGGTCTACCTGGGCCCGGTGGCGCCCCACTGGGAGGTCCAGTCCACCTGGGGCGAGGCCGAGGTGATCGACCCCTTCCGGGACCGGACCCTCGCCCGGCTCACCCTCCTGCCGCCGCACGACCCCCAGTTCCGCCGCAACCGCGAGCGGGTCGTGCGCGACGCCGAGCGGGAGCTGCTGGAGCTCGAGTGGGACCTCGGGGTCCCCGAAGAAGAAGAGGTGCCGGCCGCCACCTGAGTGGCGCCCGCCGGCGAGACGGCCGGCTCAGCCGTCGGCCGGGTCCTCGAAGCTGATCCGCTCCAGCCACAGCCCCGGGGCGTCCACCTCCGCCGGCGTGGGCAGGGTGCGGGCCGACTCCCACAACCGGGCCAGGCCCTCCTCGCCGGCCCGCGCCACCACCCCGTCGACGAAGGCGACCCCCCGCGCCACCTCGGCCGGCCCCAGGTCGAGACCGAAGAGGGCCTCGGCGGTCCGCGCCGGCGACTCCCGGTCGACCTGCCGGCGACGCCACGCCTCGGCCAGGGCCCCCCTGCCTCCGAGCAGGCGGGTGGCGCTCAGGTCGAGGACGTGCTCGACGTAGCCGAGGAGCACCCGGACCACGGCCATGAGCTGGGCGGCGGCCTGCTCGCGCTCGGGGCTCGCGGTCCCGGCCAGGAGGGCCTCGGGGTCGCCGAGGACGCGCTGGAGGGAGTCGGGGTCCGACGGGTCGAGGCCCTGGAGCTGCTCCATGAGCCCGCCGGCGTCGGCGGCCATGCCCCGCACGACGTCGCGGAGGAGCTCCTGGAGACGCTCGCGCACGTGGGCCCGGCCCACGACGGCGTGGACGGTGAGCTCCCGCAGGCACACCCACAGGCGCACCTCGTCGGCGGGGAGGCTCCAGTCCTCGGCGAAGCGAAGGATGTTGGCCGGCACGAGCATGAGCCCGGGAGCGGCCCGGGGGACGGGCAGCTCGTACTGGCCCAGGGTCGTCCGGGCCAGGTGGCCGACGGCCGAGCCCAGCTGGAGGGCGGCGAAGACCGGTCCCATGGTCGACATGAGACGGGCTAGGAGGTCCCCGGGGTCCTCGGTCCCGGCGCCCTCCCCGCCGGGGGCGGGCGGCGGCGCCGGCGGGGTGACGGTCATGACGTCGAGGACGAAGCCCCAGTCGTCGACGGTGCGCCTGGCCCAGGTGCCCGGGCCGACGGCCTCGACGCCGACGGCCACGCCGCCGGGAGTTGGGGAGAGGCCGGTGAGCTCGGCCACGTGCAGCTCGGCCACCCGCACCAGCTCCTCGAGGCGGATCCGCTCGACGGGATCGACGTTCGCCTCGGGCCGGCCCTCGGCGGCCACCCCTTGGGCGAGTCCCCGGGCCAGCTCGAGGCGGTCGGTCCCCGAGGCGCCCCCCATGAACTGGAGGAGGTCGCCGAGGAGCTGGCCGAAGAAGCCTCCGCCGGCCGGGTCGCTCACGAGGGAGAGCTTGCCAGGGTGACCTGTGCGGTGCGGACGGACCCGCCGCGCTGCACCGACAGGGTGAGGCGCGAGCCGGGAGGGGTCGTGTAGAGGAGCGCCTCGAGATCGGCCAGCGACCCCACGCGGTGCGAGCCCACCGCTTCCACGACGTCACCGGGGTGCAGGCCGGCGCCGGCGGCCGGGCTCCCGGGCAGGACGGTCGTCACCGTGGCGCCGGCCACGCCGTCGTCCTCGCAGACGACTCCGAGCCAACCCCGGGTCACCCGATGCGCGGCGGCGAGCTCCTGTGCCACGCCCACCGCCAGTCCGGCGGGGACGAAGTAGCCGAAGGTCTCGCTGCCGGCGGTGCGCTCGCCGTCGAGGACGCCGAGGACCTGGCCCTCGTCGTCGAGGATGACGCTTCCCGACGCGGCGGGCCCGAGCGGCATCTGGGCCTCGATGGCGTCCACGAGGGCGGGGCCGCCGTCGAGGGTGGCGGCGGTGCCGACCTGGTGGACCATGGTGACCGCCCAGGGCGGGCTGCCCGTTGCGCCGCCGCAGCGGCAGATGGCGACCACGAGCTGGTGGGGCGTCACCTGCTCCTGGCC
>JAGWNV010000181.1 GCA_028872975.1 Acidobacteriota bacterium | reverse complement strand
GTCGAAGACCGAGCCGTGCTTCCAGCACTCGAGCTCGCACTCCTCGTCGAACACCTGCCCCTCCGACAGCGAGTAGTCCTCGTGGCTGCAGGTGTCGCCCAGAGCGTAGAAGTCGTCCTCCACCCGGACGAGGGCGATCCTGTGCTCGCCCACGACGAAGCGCCGTACCGTGGACGGCTCGAGGTCGTCGCGCCCGCACAGGCGCACGAGGTCAGCCATCGGCGCTCGCCCCCGCCAGCGGGGCGGCGGCCCCGTCGTCCTGCTCGGCGGGCAGGCGGCCGGCCAGCCGCTCGGCCACCGCCAGGGTCGTCCAGCGGCCCACGTCCGGGAAGGGACAGCGGGCAGCCATGTCGGCGAAGAACCCGCCCACGATGAGCCGCTCGGCCGCCCTCGGCTCGATGCCACGGGACTCCAGGTAGTAGCGCTGCTCCTCGTCGATGGGGCCGACCGTCGAGGCGTGGCTGCAGCGGACGTCGTTCTCGTCGATGTCGAGGTTGGGCACCGAGTCGGCGTGCGCCCCCTCCGACAGGACGAGGTTGTGGTTGGTCTGCCGGGCGTCGGCGCGCCGCGCCCCCCGGCGGATCCGGATGAGCCCGCTGTAGACCGACCGGGCCGTGTCGGCCACGGCGCCGGTGAAGAGCAGCTCGCTCTCGGTGCGCGGGGCGTGGTGGTCCTGGGTCGTCCGGAAGTCGTGCACCTGCTCCCCGACGCCGAGGTAGGCGGCGAGGAGGGCGCTGCGGCCGCCCTGGCCCACGAGCTCGGAGTCGGTCCTCACCCGGGCGTAGCTCCCCCCGAGACCGAGGGTGAACGACCGGAGGGTGCCCTCCGCGCCCACGGTGCTGCGCTGGAGGCCCACGTGGGTGGCGGCCGTCCCGAGGACCTGGAGGTTGGCATAGGCGAGCCGGGCACCGTCCTCGACCTCCAGATCGGCGACGGGCACCACCAGCGCCGGCGCCTCCCGGTGCCCCCCGACGGCGGCGACCACCTCCACCACGCCGGCCTGCGCGCCCGGGCCGACCCGCACGTGCAGGTGGGGGAAGCACGACGGTGCCCCCTCCTCGCCGGGGGTGGGGTCGACCAGGTGGACGACGACCACCGGGTGCTCGAGGCCGGTCCTGGGAGGGACGGCCACCTGCACCACGTCGGCCAGGAAGGCGTCGTGGAGGATCCCGAAGGCGTCGGCCGAGGGTCCGGCCACGGGGCGCCCGGCGCCGTCCCCGGCCGGCGCGCCCGGCCGGGACAGGACCGCCGGCGACAGCCCCGCCTCGCCTCCGCCGTCCTCCTCGACGCCCACCAGGCGGCCCTGGCAGGTGACGACGAGGGCGGCCCGGGGCCCGAGCTGGTCGGCCACGAGGCGCGCCTGGGCCAGGAGCGCCGTCTCGTCGTCGGGGCCGCCAGGGGGGGCGGGGGCGGCGAAGGCAGCGAGGTCGAAGCGGTCGATGCCGCTGTAGCGCCAGATCTCCTCGGTCTCGGTGGGCAGGGCCAGGTCCGCCAGGCGATCGGCGGCGGCGGCACGCCGGTCCGCCAGCCAGGCGGGGCCACCGAGGGCGGCGCTGGCATCGGCGGTGAAGGTGGGCAGGGGGTCTCCTCGGGCACGCCGAAGGCGGCGGCGGCGCGGTCTCGGCTCGATCCTACCGGCGTGGCCCGAGGCCCCGACCAGGACCGACGCCCCGGCGAGGCCGCCCCGGCGCGGTCGTAGGCTGGCCGGCCATGGTCGATCTCGACGTCCTCTCGATAGACCGCCACGACGGGTACGCCACGCTGTGGCTGGACCGGCCCGAGGCCCGCAACGCCATGGGGCCGGCCTTCTGGGACGAGCTCCCACGGGCCATGGCCGAGCTGTCCGCCGACGACGGCGTGCGGGCCGTCGTGGTGGCGGCCAAAGGGCCGCACTTCAGCGTCGGCCTCGACCTGAAGGCCCTCTCGGAGATGATCCCGTCGGCCACCCCGGGCGGGGGGAACGGGGCGGGCCGGCCCTCGATGGCGGCACGGGCCACGGCGGCACGGGCCGGGATCCTCCGGATGCAGCAGTCGGTGACGGCGGTGGCCGACTGCCCCAAGCCCGTCGTCGCCGCCGTCCACGGCTACTGCATCGGCGGCGGGGTGGACGTGATCAGCGCCTGCGACATCCGCCTGGCCAGCGCCGAGGCCGTCTTCTCGGTTCGCGAGACGAAGGTGGCCATCGTGGCCGACCTCGGCAGCCTCCAGCGGCTGCCCCGGATCATCGGCGCCGGGCACGTCGCCGAGCTCGCCTTCACCGGCAAGGACATCGACGCCGGCCGGGCCCGGGACATCGGGCTCGTGAACGACGTGCTCGCCGACCGCGACGCCCTCTACGAGGCTGCCCACGCCCTGGCCGGGGAGATCGCCGCCAACTCGCCTCTCGCCGTCCAGGGCACCAAGGCCGTGCTGCGGGCCTGCGCCGACCGGTCGGTGGCCGAGGGCCTCGACTACGTGGCCACCTGGAACGCCGGAGTCCTCCAGTCCGAGGACCTCGTCGAGGCCATGTCGGCCTTCCTCGAGAAGCGGCCCCCCGAGTTCCGGGGCCGCTGACCCCCGCCCGGGACGGCCGGGATCAGCCCCGGCGCCAGGGCCAGCGCCGGCGCCCGGCCCGCGCCGGCCGCTCGGTCGCCCGGGTGCGCTCCGCCTCGGCGAGGGCCTCGGGGGCCACGGCGTTCACGATGTCCTCGGCCTCGTCGAGCATCTCGAACATCTGGGGGTTGCCCGGCTCGGGCTCCTCCTCCAGCGCCGGCTCGACGAGCGACCCGTGCACCCACCCGGCGTCGGCCAGGCGCCGCTCGTAGGAGGCGCAGTCGTCGGGGCACCGCCAGGGCGCCTCGGGGGCCAGGTCGAGCTCGCAGAACCGGGCCACCTCGCCGCTCGAGTAGGTCCGGCTCTGGAAGTGCTTGCACTCCTCGCGCATGGGCACGGGGCCGCCCTCCTCTCGCCTCGGCGGACACGGCGAGCGTACCGGCGGCGGTGCGCCCACGGTCGTCGGCGTCAGCCGACGGCACCCTCCATCTGCAGCTCGATGAGCCGGCTCCACTCCACCGCGTACTCCATGGGGAGGGTCCGGGTCACGGGCTCGATGAAGCCGTTCACGATGAGGCCCATGGCGGCGCTCTCCGACAGGCCCCGGCTCATCAGGTAGAAGAGCTGGTCCTCGCCCACCTTCGAGACGGTGGCCTCGTGGCCGATCTGGGCGTCGCGCTCCTCGACCTCCATGTAGGGCTTCGTCTCCGAGGTCGACTCGTCGTCGAGGATGAGGGCGTCGCAGCGGACGAAGCTCTTGGCGTGCTTGGCCCCCTCCTCCACCCGGACCAGGCCCCGGTAGGTCGAGAGGCCACCGTCCTTGGAGATGGACTTGGACACGATGGTCGAGGTCGTCTCCGGCGCGGCGTGGATCATCTTGGCGCCGGCGTCCTGGTGCTGTCCGGGCCCGGCATAGGCGACCGACAGGACCTCACCCGACGCCTTGGGGCCGACCAGGTAGACCGACGGGTACTTCATCGTGAGCCGGGAATTGTGGACGATGAAACCTTCGGCCACGAAGTTACCCGTACCTTCCACCTCGATGTCCCAGGTCGGTACGACCGCGGCAGGTGTTTCCACCTGCGCTGTGCGGATCTCGACGGATTCCGGCAGCGTGATCTGCGAACGGCCCACTCGACGGAACCACTTCAGGGAGGCTGGGGACTGCGCACCGACCGCGGCGCGCAATCCTTCACTCAGGTGTCCGAGAAGCCTGGGATCAGCGGCGAACTCCAGACGGTGGCTCCCTCGGCACGTCGAGGAGTACCCGAGGATCCGGACTTCCCGCTCTCCCTCTGATTCAGAGTGGATGCGGCAGACGATGCCCAGCGAGGTGAGGACGTCAGCCACGTCTTCGAGCAGCGCCTTGTTCACCGATTTGATGCTCAGGCCCCGTCGCCCAATGGGAGCGCACCCGTCGGAATCGACATAGCCGGCCACGAACGCCAGGCGCTGGCTTTCCGGGAGGTCGAGCACCCAGGACGGCACGCGCTTGGCAGACGCGCCGGTCCTGAATCCGTTCAACTCGAAGACATCGGCGAGTTCGACGCTCGACCACCGGAGCGTGACCCCGTCCCGTCGTTCCTCGGGCACGGTGCCGGGCACGAGCGCCCGCATGACCTCCGTGAGACGTGCCCTGGCACGATCCGCAGCCGGGACGGAGAACGTGACTCGAGCCCAGCGATTCCCTGAACCGCCGACTCCAGCCTGACGTTCGATCGACCCGTCCCCCACGAAGAGTCCGAAGAGCCACATCAGGTCGTCGGTCGTCTCCTCGGGCAGGTCCAGCCGGCTTGGGCGCGTCCGGACGCTGCGGAATCCGGAGGCGTACTGGTTCGACCCGGTGAACGCCGTCGTCGTCTGCGGGCGCTCGAGCTTGTACGGGTGCCCATAGTCGACGGAGGTGATCGGGAGGATCGCCTCCTTCAGCTCGTCGCAGCGCACGTACGCAAGGGAGTACCTGCCGAGCTTCTTGGCGTTCTCGGGCTCGTATCGATAGCTGTAGAAGGGGTGATTGTCGGTGGCGAGGATTCGGCGCTCGCCGACCCGCACCTCACGCACTGGCTGGAGACCCGAGAACCGCTTGGCCGTGACCGTCCTGAAACACAGCCGTCCTGTCGACTCGTCGAAAGACAGGACCTGCTCGCCTGGTACCACGAGCTCGATGGGCTTCACACCACTAGGCGTCGTGACCCGAGTCCCCTCGGCGAGGCAGCCGATGTTGCCGTCGATCCATTCGACGTGGGCCTCGGCCTCGGCCCGGGCGCGCTTCGTCACGAGGTTGTACACGTTGTTCGACCAGTTCTGGATGGTCGTGTACGTGATCCTCGAACCCGGGAGGGCCACCAGCTCGACGACGGCCGAGTGCAGCGAGTCGGTCGAGTAGACCGGAGCCGAGCATCCCTCGACGTAGTGGACCTTCGAGCCCTCGTCGGCGATGATCAGCGTCCGCTCGAACTGGCCCATGTTCTCGGCGTTGATCCGGAAGTAGGCCTGGAGCGGCATGTCCACCTCGACGCCCGGCGGGACGTAGATGAACGAGCCACCCGACCACACCGCCGAGTTGAGGGCGGCGAACTTGTTGTCGTTGGGCGGGATGATGGTCCCGAACCAGCGGCGCACGACGTCCGGGTACTCACGCACCGCCGTGTCCATGTCGCAGAAGAGCACGCCCTGGCGCTCGAGATCCTCCCGATTGCGGTGGAAGACGACTTCGCTGTTGTGGACGACGAACCCCTCGGCCACGAAATTGTGGTGGCCGGCAACCTCGATGTCGTACACGGGCTCGGCATCGAGCCGAACGATGGCCTCGATACGGACGAACCCCTGCATCTCGCTCGTGTGGGCCCGGAACACCGTGCCCTTGGCCGTTCGATAGCCGTGGGAGAACTGCCGCCGGTTCATCCGGTCACGCCGACGCGGGGAGCGAGCCGGGATCTGGTCGAAGCGACCCGAGAGACGGAGGTGGTATGCCTGCATCACCCGATCGGGGTCGAACGGATGCCGGTTCCGGACCGAGATCACCCGGCTGGACCCGATCCCGCACAGCGACACGAGCTCCTTGACGTCTTGGAGCAGCGCCTCGTTGGCACTGCAGTACATGGCGTCCTTCGACGTCGGGTGGTCGCGGACATATCCGTCGGAGTCGAGCAGGCCTGCGAGCAGGGCCAGCCTCTGCGATCTCGGCAGGCCGAACACCCAGCCCGGAATGCGCTTGGTCTTC
>JAGWNV010000180.1 GCA_028872975.1 Acidobacteriota bacterium | reverse complement strand
CAGGGCGGCCCGGGCCGTCCCGGCCTTCTCGGCGGCGGCGACGTACATGGCGAGGAGCACGGCCGCCGGTGAGTTGATCGTCATCGACGTGGTGACGGCGCCGAGGTCGATGCCGGCGAAGAGGTCTTCCACGTCCGCCACGGTGTCGATGGCCACGCCGCAGCGGCCCACTTCACCGATGCTGTGGGGGTCGTCGGAGTCCCGGCCCATGAGGGTAGGGAGGTCGAAGGCCACCGACAGCCCGTCACCACCGGCTCGCAGCAGCTCGCGGAAGCGCACGTTGGTGTCCTCGGCGGTGCCGAAGCCGGCGAACATCCGCATCGTCCAGAGCTTGGAGCGGTACATCGAGGCGTACGGGCCGCGGGTGTAGGGGGCGACGCCGGGCCATCCCACCTCGGACGCCGAAGCGGGAGCGTCACCGGGTCCGTAGGCAGGACGCAGGGGGATGCCCGACATGGTCTCGAAGTCGGCGTCCCGGCGCGTCGAGGCGTCGTAGGCCTGCTGCCAGGCCTCCTTGGCCTGATCGGCCACGCCGTCGGACCGCACCGGTCGTTCCCCAGCCCCCATCGCGCTCCAGCCTACGGCGGCCGGGCGTCGTGCCGGCGTTGCGCGGGCCGGCGCCCGTCACCCCCGGCGCGCCCGTCGCGTTAGGGTCGGGACTCGTGGCGTCCGGTCCGCAGGCCCCCGACCGCAACCTGGCCATGGAGCTGGTCCGGGTCACCGAGGCAGCGGCCATGGCCGCCGGCCGGTGGATGGGCCGGGGCGACAAGGAGGGCGCCGACGGCGCCGCCGTCGAGGCCATGCGGGTCGTCCTCGCCACCGTCTCCATGGACGGCGTCGTGGTGATCGGGGAAGGCGAGAAGGACCACGCCCCCATGCTCTACAACGGCGAACGGATCGGCGACGGGTCGCCCCCCCTGGCCGACATCGCCGTCGACCCCATCGACGGGACCACCCTCACCGCCCTCGGCCGCGGCGGCGCCCTGGCCGTCATCGCCGTCTCCGAGCGGGGGACGATGTTCAACCCCGGTCCCTGCTACTACATGGAGAAGGTGGCGGTGGGGCCGAAGGCCCGGGGCGCCATCGACATCCGCCGGTCCCCCACCGAGAACATCGAGGCCGTGGCCAAGGCGCTGGGCAAGTCGGTCCGGGACGTGACCGCCGTCATCCTCGACCGGGACCGCCATCACGACCTCATCGCCGAGGTCCGCGCCAGCGGGGCCCGCATCCGCCTCATCACCGACGGCGACGTGGCCGGGGCCATCTCCACCGCCTGGCCCGAGACCGGCGTCGACATCCTCATCGGCACCGGGGGCACCCCCGAGGGGGTGATCGCCGCCGCCGCCCTCAAGTCGATGGGCGGCGAGATCCTCGGCCGGCTGTGGGCCCCGTCGGAGGAGGATCGCCGGACCGCCGTCGAGGCCGGCTACGACTTCGACGCCGTCCTCACCACCGACGACCTCGTGAAGGGCGACAACTGCTTCTTCGCCGCCACCGGCATCACCGACGGCGAGCTCCTCCAGGGCGTCCGCTACCACGACTTCGGCGCCACCACCCAGTCGCTCGTCATGCGGTCGCGTTCGGGGACGGTCCGGCTGGTGAGCGCCCGCCACCCCCTCGACAAGCTCCGGGAGTACAGCCAGATCGAATTCGGCTAGGCCCGGCCTCGGGAAAGGGAGGCGCCCTACCGGGCCGTGATGTACTCCACGAGCTCCTGGCGGTCCTTCTCGAGCTCGCCGATCCGGCTCTTCACCACGTCCCCGATGCTCACGAGCCCCTGGAGGGCGCCGTCGGCGACGACCGGCACGTGACGAACCCGGTTGTCGGTCATGACCGACATGAGCGACTCGACGGTGTTCTCGGGGCCGCTCGTGAGCACCTGAGCGGTCATGATGCTCCGCACCGGGTGGTCGAGCAGCGCCCCGCCCGCGTGCCCGAGGGCCCGGACCACGTCGCGCTCGGAGAGGATCCCGTCGATGTGGGTGCCGTCGGCCGACACCACCAACGCACCGATGCCGTGGCGCTCCAGGGCGGCGACGGCCTCGGCGACCGTGGCCCCGGGGGCGATGGTGACCACCGACGATCCCTTCGCCGTCAAGAGGGACGAGATCTGCACCAGCTGACCTCCTCGTACCCGGGCCCGCCGTGCCTGCGCACCGACGGGCGGTCCGGCACAGGCGAGTCTACGGCCGCCCCCGCCCGCCGACCAGGGGTCTCAGGCGCCCCCGGAGAAGGCCGCCGTGGCCTGTGCCATGTCGAAATAGTCCCGCCAGGCTGCGATCTTCCCGTCGCGGATCTCGAACACGCCCATGACCGGCAACGGGGCCACAAGATCGCCGACCTTGAAGGTGTCCACCCGCTCGGTGAGGACGACGTTCCCCTCGGCGGCCAGGTTCGTGATCTCGATCTCCATCTTGTCGCACATGGTCAGGAAGCCGGCCAGGAAGGCGATCGCCGCGTCCTGACCGACGGCCGGGTCCATGGGGATGTTGTGGTAGACGACGTCCTCTGCCAGATAGGGCCGCACCGCCTCGGCGTCGTGGGCCTCGAAGGCGGCGCAGAACTCCCGGACCACCTTCTCCGCATCCGTCCCGTTGCCCATGGCCCGGCCTCCTGTGCTCGCGGTGCCCGTCGTGCTCGCGGTGCCCGTCGTCGTGGCGCGTCACCGTAGCCGGAGCGGCCCACCGGTGGTCAGGCGACCATCTCCACCCGGCTCACCGTGACGGCCCTGCCCCCGAGGCGGACCCGATCCCCGCCGAGCACCATCTGAACCGTCCCCCCGCGCGGCGACGCCTGCTCCCCCACGAGCTCCGTCCGCCCGGTCCTCGCCGCCCACCACACCGCCAGGGCGCAGTGGGCCGATCCGGTGACGGGGTCCTCGGGGATGCCGGCGTTGGGGGCGAAGAACCGGCTCACGCAGTCGACGCCGGGCCGGTCCCCGGCGGCGGTCACGATGACGCCGCGGCTGCCGAGGGAGGCGATGGCGGCCATGTCCGGGACGAGAGCCCGGACCAAGGCGGCATCGGCCAGCTCGAGGAGGAGGTCCTCCCGACAGGTGGCGGAGCCCCGCACGCCCTCGAGGGCCAGGCCCGCCGGCGGGGGCGTCTCGACGGGCGGGTCGGCGGGAAGGTCCATCCACACCGTCTCGGACTCCGACCGGCAGGTGAGCAGGCCGCTGCGGGTGTGGAACCGGCCCGCTCCCCCGAGGACGTGGGCGGTGGCCAGGGTGGCGTGGCCGCACAGGTCGACCTCCACGGTGGGGGTGAACCAGCGCAGGTCGTGGTCGCCGTCGGGGCGCCCGACGCAGAAGGCCGTCTCCGACAGGGCCATCTCGGCGGCGACGGCCTGCATCCTCTCCTCCCCGGGGAAGGCCTCGACGAGGGCGACGGCGGCGGGGTTGCCGGTGAAGGGCCTGTCGGTGAAGGCGTCGACGACGGTGAGCGAGAGTGCCATGGCGAAGGCTAGCCCGGGCCCGACCGATGGCGACACGGGGCCGGCGCTCGCCGGTCTGCCAGGATGACGCCGTGGACGGCCCTGCGCCGGCGGCAGCACCCGACCGGTACCCGCTCCGGAACTCGACAGAGCGGGAGGGCACCCGGTTGTCGATGCTCGAGGGCCTCGGCGACCCGGTCACCGTCCGCTGGTTCGACCGCATCGGCGTGGCGGCCGGCTGGCACTGCGCCGAGCTCGGGGCGGGCGCCGGCTCCCTCGTCCGGTGGCTCTCCGAGCGGGTGGGCGACGGCGGTTCGGTGACGGCGGTCGACCGCGACGCCGGCCGCCTCCGGGCGCTCGCCGGGCGGTGCCCCAACGTGACCGTGGTCGAGGGGGACCTCTGCGGCATGGACCTCCCCCCGGGCCGATTCGACCTCGTCCACACCCGGTCGGTCCTCATGCACCTGCCCTGTGCCGACGCCGTGGTGGCGAAGGCCGTCGCCGCCCTCGCCCCCGGCGGCGTCGTGTTCTTCGAGGAGACCGACGGGGCACCGGCCCAGGCCGTCGAGGACCCGCCCCCCGGCTATGGGCTCATGGTCCGCTTCGCCACCATCTGGCGGTGGGCCCGGGGCCTCGTCCCCCTCCTCGAGTCCCTCGGGATGGAGGTCGTGGAGGAGGACGTCCGGGCGGACCCGCTCGTGGGGGGGACCCCCCAGGCCGAGTTCTGGAAGTTCACCCTGGGGTCGGTCGCCCAGCTCGGCCGCGGCGCCGACGCCAGCGCCGGCGGCGCCGACCTCGACCGGGAGGTCGCCGCCATGACGGCCCTGCTCGACGATCCCGACTTCAGCGCCCCCTTCACGGCCCGCCACCGTGTGAGGGCCCGCCGGCCTGCCTGAGCCTCAGCTCCCGCCTGCGACGTCGAGCCGGACGCGGGCCCGGCGCTCGGCATCGGCCGCCTCGGCCCGCTCCAGGCCCGCCTCCCCCGAGGTCTCCTCGCCCGCCGCCGGCCGACCGCCCAGCTCGGCGAGCCGGCGCCCGGCCTCCTCGAGGGCGCGCTCGGCCCGGGCGACGTCGATCTCGCCGGCGAGCTCGGCCATCGGGGCCAGGACGACGACGTGGTCGGGGGCCACCTGCACGAACCCCCCGTGCACGGCGGCGCGCTCCTCGGTCCCGTTCTCCTGCTGGAACCGCACGACGCCCGGCACCAGGGCGCCGATGAGCGCGGTGTGGCCGGGGAGGAAGGCCGCCTCGCCCTCGGCGGTGCGGAGCATGACGGACTGGACCTCGGCCTCGAACACCACCCGCTCGGGGGTGACGAGGCTGGCCGGGAAGCTCGACATCGGCCCGACCTACTCGGCGCCCTGGAGGGTCTTGGCCTTGGCCAGCACCGACTCGGCGCCGCCCACGTTCAAGAAGGCCTGCTCGGGTGCGTCGTCGAGGTCGCCGTTCAGGAGGGCCTCGAAGGACTCGACGGTCTCGGCCACCGGCACCGTCACACCCTTCAGGCCGGTGAAGGTCTCGCCGACGTTGAAGGGCTGGGAGAGGAACCGCTGGATCTTCCGGGCCCGGTTGACGGTGAGCCGGTCCTCCTCGGAGAGCTCGTCGAGGCCGAGGATGGCGATGATGTCCTGGAGCTCCCGGTAGCGCTGGAGCACGCTCTGGACGCCCCGGGCCACGTTGTAGTGCCGCTCGCCCACCACCTCGGGGGAGAGGATGTTCGAGGTGGAGGCGAGGGGGTCCACCGCCGGGTAGATGCCGAGCGAGGCGATCTGGCGGGACAGCTCGGTGGTGGCGTCGAGGTGGGTGAAGGTGGTGAAGGGTGCCGGGTCGGTGTAGTCGTCGGCCGGCACGTAGACCGCTTGCAGGGAGGTGATGGACCGGCCCCGGGTCGAGGTGATCCGCTCCTGGAGCTCCCCCATCTCGTCGGCCAGGGTGGGCTGGTAGCCCACCGCCGAGGGCATCCGGCCGAGCAGGGTCGACACCTCCGAACCGGCCTGGACGAACCGGAAGATGTTGTCGACGAACAGCAGCACGTCCTGGTTCTGGACGTCCCGGAAGTACTCGGCCATGGTGAGGGCGGCGAGGCCGACCCGGAGGCGGACACCGGGCGGCTCGTCCATCTGCCCGTAGACGAGGGCCGCCTTCTCGATGACGCCCGACTCCTGCATCTCCAGCCAGAGGTCGGTGCCCTCGCGGGTGCGCTCGCCGACGCCGGCGAAGACCGAGACGCCACCGTGGTTGATGGCGACGCGGTTGATCATCTCCTGGATGAGCACCGTCTTGCCGACGCCCGCGCCGCCGAACAGGCCGATCTTGCCGCCCT
>JAGWNV010000179.1 GCA_028872975.1 Acidobacteriota bacterium | reverse complement strand
GGCTGTGCCGACGGTGCCGACCAGACCGGCCGCCACCATGAGGATCCCGATGGGTACCCGAAGAGCCCCGCGCCGCCCTGGCGCCACGTTCCGCCTCGCCGTCCAGCGTCCGCCAGGAGGATGATGGCACCGTCGTCCCGCCGGCGTGGAGCGGGACCGGCGGCCCCGACCCGAGCCGCGGGCGCCGTCGGTCGCCTCAGACGAGGATCCGCTCGTCAGGGGCGCGGACCCCCACGACGGCCAGGGCCCGGCCGAGGCCGAGGAACATCGAACAGCAGATCACCAGGTCGGCGAGCTCGCCGTCGTCGAAGGCGGCGTGCAGCCGGTCCCACAGGTCCTCGTCCATGGCCAGGTGGTCGAGGGCGAAGCGCTGGGCGAACTCGGCGGCGAGCCGCTCGCGCTCGCTGAGCAGGGCCGGCCCGGTGCGCCACTCGGCGACAGCCGCGTAGAAGGCCTCGTCGACGCCGGCGACCGGCCCCTCCTTGGCCCTCGTGTCCCGGCACACGGCGCAGTCGTTCACGAGGGCGATCGTCCACCGGGCCGCCTCGCGCTCGCGGACCGGCAGGCGGCTGTTGCCGTAGACGGCCTCGGAGAGCGCCCCCATCCCCGCCGCCATCCGGGGCCGCAGCAGCGACCAGTCCACGTGCTCGCCGAAGCCGCGGTCGGGGAAGGAGATCCTGGGCATGGAGGCACAGTACCGGGCCTCTGGGACCAAAGTCCCTATTGCCGGCGCAGCCGGATGCCGATCCAAGTGGCGGGTCGGCGCTGCACCCTCCCTGCGGTGGGCTCGACGGACCGTCGTACGGCGCAAGAAGGGGGCCGGCTGGATGTCGAGATTGTCAAGAGTGCTCCCCGCGCTGCCGATCTGGGGCCATGGCCCGCCTCCGCCACGTGGCGCTCCTCCTCGCCAGCGTCCTGCTCATCTGCCTGACGGGAGCCCTGTCGATCGCCCTCACGACCGAGGCGTCGGACAAGGCCCAGACCATCCACCTCCAGGATCGCCAGGAGCTCCAGACCACCCTCGGCGGCCTCGGCAAGCAGTACCTGCTCTTCAGCTTGAAGGAGGCCCTCGACTACGCCAGCACCGGCCAGTGGGACCTGTCGCCGGGCGACGCCGCCGACCGGGCCCGGCTGGAGACCTTCGTCGCCCACGCCGTCCTCAACAACTACGGGGCCGCCCTCGTCGACACTTCGGGACGCCTGCTGTCGTCCTACGCCAGCGGGCCGGGGCTGCCGCCCCTGGGCGACCCCGGGTACAAGCCGATGATCGCGGAGCTCCTCGCCCAGCGCCCCGACGTCTCCTCGGTGATGGCCGTGGGCCGTCTGCACGTCGTCGCCCTCGGCGTGCCTGTCACGGTGGCGGGGGCGACGAAGGCGGTCTTCGTCGGGTTCATGCGTCTCGACACCTCGCCGCTCGAGACCTACGTCCGCACCCTGCGTTTCGGCCGGACCGGCGCCGACTACGTCGTCGACTCCTCGGGCGTGATCGCCGTTGCCAGCGATCCCCGGAAGATCGGCACCCGCCTCGTCTACCGTCGGGCCCTGGCCGACATCGCCCGCGGCCGGGCCGCCAACTACGTCGACACCGTCGCCCACGACGAGGTCGTCACCGACTCCACCTTCGGCATCGGCGGCTGGGGCGGCGCCACGGTGCAGAGTTCGGCGGAGTTCTACGGGCCGCTCCAGTCCGGCCACCTCCGGGTGGAGATCGCCGTGGTCGCCCTGCTCATCCTGGCGGTCCTCCTCGTCCTGCTCCTCAACCACAAGCGTGAGTCGGCCCGCCGGCGCTTCCAGGCCCAGCTCGCCTACCAGGCGGCGCACGACGGGCTCACCGGTCTCTACAACCACTCCGTCTTCCACGGCCGGCTCGGGGAGGCCCTGTCCCGGGGCCGCCGGAGCGGGCGGGACCTGGCCGTGCTCTACCTCGACCTCGACGCCTTCAAGCCGGTGAACGACACCTTCGGCCACGAGCGGGGTGACCGGGTCCTCGAGGAGATGGCCGGGCGCCTCCAAGGCGTCACCCGTGCCGAGGACGTGGTGGCCCGGATGGGCGGCGACGAGTTCGCCATCCTCGTCGAGGACGTCGGGTCACCGGCGGCCGTCGAGGCGCTGGCGCAGCGGATCGTCGACGAGCTGGGCCGGCCCTTCTCCATCGACGGCGCCGACGGCGCCGTGGGGGTGAGCGTGGGGATCGCCTACAGCCGGAGCGGGGCAGGCACCGCCCAGGGCCTCATCGGCCAGGCCGACCTGGCCATGTACCAGGCCAAGGACTCCTCCGGCCACCACTACCGCTGGGCTCCCACCCTCGAGTCCGTCAGCTGACCGCAGCGACCCCACGGGTGAGCAGCTGCACGTGGTGCCGGGCGCCCCTGCGGGTGCGCAGGCCCGGCACGAGCACCGGATCGCCCCGTCGCTCGAAGCCCACCGACTCGAAGGCGGCCACGGCCCTCGTGTTCTCGGCCAGGGTCTGGACGTGACAACCGGCCACCCCGGCGTCCTCGAGCCGGGCCAGCCACATCCGCAGCATGGCGGCGCCCACTCCCCTGCCCCGGATTGCCGGGAGCAGGTCGATGTGCAGATGGGCCGGCCACCGGTCGTCGCGCACCGGCTCGGGCAGCGGCCGGCCGCGTAGGCGGTCGCGGGCCACGTCGGCGAAGGAGCGCCACACGAACCGGGCCGTCGACGGCCGGACGGCGATCCACCGGCGGCGGAGGAGCCGGACGAAGGTGGCGGCCTCGCTCCAAGCGCGCCCCGAGTCCAGGCACCCGAGCAGGTAGCCCTCGACCACGCCGCCCCGCTCGGCCACGATGGCCGACTGGGGCTCGGCGTCGGTGTAGTACGCCGTGTAGAGGTCGGCGAAGCTCTCCCGGTCCCGCCACTGCCACTCGGGCTCGCCCATGTACCCGGTGTCGAAGCAGATCCGTCGGACCTCGGCCCTGTCGGCGGGCTCGTAGGGCCGCAGCACGACGTCGCCGACCGCGATGCCCCCGTCGCTCGCCACCCTTCCCCCCTGATCGCCGGCGTCTCGGCCGCCGTGACGCACCGGCCCAGGCTAGGTCCGGACCGGCCCGACTGGGCCGGCCCGGGCGGGGAAGACCCTGGCCAGCACGGCGACGGCCTCCTGGCGGGCCGCCCCGGCTCGGACCCGGGGCGTAAGGTTGGAGCCCCCGAGCGGTTCCCGGGAGGACACGGACCCCGGCCTAGCCAGAGGAGGCGGCACCGATGGCGATGGACATCGACCGAGCAGAGGCCCAGCCCAGCTACGAGCCCCCGAAGTTGACCGTCCACGGGACGACGGCCTCGCTGACGGCGGCGGCGCACCCGGGGCCGGGCATGGACCACCACTTCCCCATGAACGGGAAGCACGCCGCGTCCCACTGAGCGCCGGCGGCCTCGGCCCCCGCTTGTGTAGGAGCCGGCCGCCGGTCGGCGGCGCCCCCGCCCGCCGGGCTGGTGGATGATGGGCGGCGATGGCCGACCCTGCCGCTGACGTCGTCCTCCAGGCCGCGGCGCGTGCCGCCCGCTACCGGGCCGAGGTGGCGGCACGTCCGGTCTTCCCCCTCCACGCCGACCCGGCGCGCATGCGGGCCGCCCTCGGTGCGCTCCCCGACGAGCCGTCAGCCCCGGCGGCGGTCGTCTCCGAGCTGGCCGACGCTGTGGAGCCGGGGCTGGTGGCGACCACGGGACCTCGCTACTTCGGCTTCGTCGTGGGTGGGTCCCTCGACGCCGCCGCCGCCGCCGACGTGCTGGCCGTCGCCTGGGACCAGCCGGCCTTCAACGCCCTCACCTCCCCGGCGGCGGCCGTCGTGGAGGAGGTCGCCGGAGGCTGGCTCAAGGACGTGCTCGGCCTCCCCGCCTCGGCGTCGGTGGGGTTCGTGACCGGCGGGCAGGGAGCCAACACCGTCTGCCTCGCCGCCGCCCGCCACCACGTCCTCGCCCGGGCCGGGTGGGACGTCGAACGGGGAGGTCTCGCCGGCGCCCCCACGCTCAGGGTCGTGGCGGGCGAGGAGCGCCATGCCACCGTCGACAGGTCCCTGCGCCTGCTCGGGATCGGCACCGGCGCCCTCGAGACGGTGGCCGCCGACGACCAGGGGAGGATCGTGGTCGAGGACCTGGCCCGGCGTCTCGCCGGGGGACAGGCGGCGCCGACCATCGTCTGCCTGCAGGCCGGCAACGTGAACAGCGGCGCCTTCGACGACTTCCCCGCTGCCGTCGCGGTGGCCCACCGGCACGGGGCGTGGGTGCACGTGGACGGGGCCTTCGGCCTGTGGGCGGCAGCCAGTCCCACCACGAACTCCCTGGTGGCGGGCGTTGCGGAGGCCGACTCGTGGGCGACCGACGGGCACAAGTGGCTGAACGTCCCCTACGACAGCGGCTACGCCTTCTGCCGCCACGCCGCCGCCCACGCGGCGTCGATGTCGTTCACCGCCGCCTACCTCACCGGTCACGGCGAGGGGGGCCTGCGGGCACCGAGCGACTACGTCCCCGAGTCCTCCCGCCGGGCCCGGGGGTTCGCAACCTGGGCGGCGCTGCGCCAGCTGGGCCGGCGCGGCATGGCCGAACTGGTCGAGCGCTGTTGTGGGCTGGCGCGGCGCTTCGCCGACCAGCTGTCGGCCCTCGACGGCGTCTCGGTGGCCAACGACGTGGTGCTCAACCAGGTCCTCGTGGCCCTCGGGCCGCCCGACCGGACCGACCGGGTCATCGATCTCGTCCAGCGGTCCGGTGAGTGCTGGATGGGGGCGACGACCTGGCACGGCCGGCGCCTCATGCGGATCTCGGTGTCGAACTGGTCCACCACCGAGGCGGACGTCGACCGGTCGGTGGCCGCCATCGCCGCCGCGCTCGCCTCCGCCTGAGAGTCGGGCGGGCGAAACGCCGGGGCGCCGCCGGTCAGCCCGGGAGGATCTGGCGTCTGGCCGGGGACGCCCCCGGGAAGGGACGCCGCGGCTCCCGCACGCCCCCGAGGCCCGGCCCACCGGGCGACCGCCGGGGCGGGGCGGGGGGCGAAGGAGGAAGGGCGGGATGGCCTCGACGGGGTCGCTCGCAGGGACGGCTCTGCCGGCGACGGTGCCCGTCCCACGATTCCCCCGACCACGCCCCCACGGGTGGCGCATGGTAGTTGCGAGGCCCTCGGGGCGCACGCCCCGGCTACCGTGCGGGTCGTGGGGTTCATCGTGCGCAAGCTGCTCGCCGTGCTCCGGCTCCGGCGCGAGCGCCGGCGGCGGGGCTGGTAGGGCCACGCCCGGTCGGCGCCTGCGGCCCGGGTCGTAGCCTCTCGCCGTGGCGGTCCTGGCGGCATTCTCCGTCGCCCCGGCGGCAGGCCCGGCTCTCGCCGAGGACGGGTCGGTCGGCGCCACGGTGGCCGAGGTGGTGCGGATCGTCAGGGACTCGGGCCTCCCCTACGAGACGAACGCCATGTTCACGAACGTCGAGGGCAGCCTCGACGAGGTCCTCGATCTCGTGAAGCGCTGCACCGAGCACGTCGCCTCCGTGTCGCCCAGGGTCAGCGTGGTGGTCAAGCTCGACGTCCGGGAGGGCCACCCCGACGCACTGCACGGGAAGGTGGCCACCGTGGAACGACTCCTCGGCGGCCCCCGCCCGGACTGAGCACCGGCCCCGGCCGCCGGGCCGGTCAGGGGCGCTGCGGGGCGAGCTCGAAGGCGTCGAAGGTGAACGGCGGCGCCACCGTGCAGCCCACGAGGGTCCAGCGGCCGAGCGTCCGGGCCGACTGCCAGGCGCCGGCCGGGACGACGGCCTG
>JAGWNV010000178.1 GCA_028872975.1 Acidobacteriota bacterium | reverse complement strand
CCGGGCGGTGTCGGCCACCGTCCTGGCGATCGAACGGCCTTCGGGGAAGTCGAAGTTGACGAAGTGGATCCCGAGACGCATGGCCGGAGGCTACTGCGACGACGGCGGACTGCGGAGCTGCACGACGACGCTCGACACCGACGGCCCGAGGGTCACGATCCCGTCGGTCTCGTCCACGGTCCCGGCCGACGACGACGCCACGTCGCCGACGAAGGCGGGCGGCTCGAAGCGCACCGGGCCGACCCGCGGCCCGCGCAGCGTCAGCGTCACGGCATCACCCGACGACGAGATCCTGAGGCCGATCCGCCGGCCGTCCATGGTCGGGAAGTTGTCGACCGAGACCGACTCGCCCGCCGAGAGCCACCCGGCCGGGATCCCCCGGCCCACGATCAGCGAGCCGTCCGACGACTGGGCCGCCAGCGAGTCGAGCAGCACCTGGTTCGCCTCGGCCATCCCCCAGGCGTGCGGGGACGATCCCTGGCCGGCCCCGGGGTGCGATCCCGTCCAGGGCGTGGTGGGATCCGGTGGCCCGGCGCTCTCCCACCACGAGTAGGGCCCGCTCTGTGTCGACCGGATCATGAACTCGTAGCCGGCGATGCCCTGCGAGCGGTAGGCCGAGCCGGCCAGGCCCCAGGCCCCGTAGCCGGCGTCGTAGGCCGTCGAGAAGTAGTCCGAGGGGTAGCCGCCGAAGGTGCCGGGGGGCAGGATCCCCTTGAGGCGGCCGAAGCCGTAGCGGTAGGTGGGGTCGATGAGCGACGGCGCAAGACCGGTGGCCGGCGTCCCGAGCAGCGGCGCCTCCCAGGCCCACTTGCCGAATTGCAGGGTGGCCGCCCAGTTGGCGTCCTCGGGATCGCTGCACCGGTTGGCCGAATTCGGTTCGAGCATCGAGCACGGGAGGTAGTCCAGGCCGAAGGCCTGCACGGTGTGTCCGAGGGTGTCGTCCGTCGCCGCCAATAGCGCCTGGTACTCCGACTGCGCCCAGCTCGCTTCGCCGGTGTCGCCGAGACGCGTGGCGATGTAGCGGTAGGCGGCGAGCCCGGTGAGGGCCTCGAAGTCGTCGACGGTCCAGTAGCCGTTCGTGTCGATGTCGTCGGTCGCCCGCATGATCCCCCCTGGGCCGGTGCGGTCGGCGGCGATCTGATGGGCGGCCCGCTCGATGCTGGGACCGGGCGGCCCGGCGCCCCCCGAGGAGAAGTTGGCCCGCACGAAGGCGGCGTCCCCCGTCTTCATCAGGTAGACGGCCCACGGCCAGGGATAGGTCCAGGTGCCGTCGCGGTACTGGTCGTACTGGGCGCCGATCACCGCCCGCGCCGCCACCAGCAGGTGGTGGGCGTCGGCGAAGTCGCCCTGGGTGAACAGATTGGCCAGGATGCCCACGACGTCGTGGTTGAACGGCGCGTCGTAGCCGTT
Organism: Acidobacteriota bacterium; assembly: GCA_028872975.1. GTDB lineage: Bacteria > Actinomycetota > Acidimicrobiia > Acidimicrobiales > UBA8190 > UBA8190. The sequence continues at coordinate 4,354 of JAGWNV010000178.1, read as the reverse complement.
CACGCCGGTGTCGAGGCGATCGCCGCTCCGGGCGATCTGCGTGTAGACGTAGCCGCTCCTGTAGGCGTCGACGAGGGAGGCGTCGGGAAGCCGCAGCGAGGCGATCCGGCCGAGCCGGGCGGTCCAGAACGCCCGCATGTGCGCCAGGTGCACGTCGAACCCGCCCGCCGCCGCCAGGTCCCCGGCTGCCGGCCACCCGTAGCCGGCGCCGAAGCGGTCGACGGCGACCACGTAGTCGTGGGTCGCCTTCCCGTGGGCCGGGACGAGGGCCGGTGCCCGGGCCAGGACGACCAGGCCGGGGGAGGGGTCGGGGTCGGCCGCCACCGGCCGGGCCGTCGGGTTGTCGACGGCGACCCGACAGTAGACGGCCACGAAGGGGTGCCCGCCGACCACGACGCGGTCGGCGAACTCGGTGATGGTCACCGTCGCCCCCGCCCTCGAGAACGCGGTGACCTGCGCCGGCAACCAGCCGTCGAGATCGGACCACGAGGTCGGTGCGCCGTCGTAGATGCCGAACCCGAAGCCCTTGTCGACAGCCCCCTGGACGTAGAAGGCGCCCCCCAGGCAGGTCACCACGCCGATCTCGTTGCCCGCCCATCCGATGGCCGAAGCGGTGCCGTGGGCACCGGTGAACGCCTCGGTGCCGACGTCGTAGTGGCAGGCGAACCCCGGTGCCGGCCCCCGCCCGGCGCTGAGGAGCGCAGTCGGGCCCCGGCTGCAGGCGCCCAGGACCGCCACGCAGACGAGCCACGCCCCGAAGAACGCGGCCCGGCGACGAGTGGCGCTCCTTCTCGGCGTTCGCATGTTCGGTGCCTGGACGAGTCTGGGCGGTCAGCGGACTCTACCCGTCGTCCCCCACCGCTTCGTGGGGTCCCTGCGCGGTACCCTGCGTGGGCCGGGCGGGGGACGGCGGCACGAGGAGGAGCACCCGTGGCTGACGTGGTGATCGTGGGCGCCGGCGTCGTCGGCCTGGGTACCGCCGTCCTCCTGGCCGAGGACGGGCACCGGGTGACGGTGCTCGAGCGCGACCCGGCACCGCCGCCCGACGGGTGCGAGGCGGCATGGCGGACCTGGGAGCGGCGGGGCGTCAACCAGTTCCGCCTCCCCCACAGCTTCCTCGGCCGCTACCGGGCCGTGGTCGACGCCGAGCTGCCCCGGGTGGCGAAGGCCATCGAGGCGGCGGGCGGCCTGCGCCACAACGTGCTCCTGGCCATCCCCGAGGAGATGCGGGGCCCGGCCCGCCCCGAGGACGACGATCTCGAGATCCTCACCGGCCGGCGGCCCGTCATGGAGATGGCGGTGGCCTCGGTGGCGGAGGCGACACCGGGCCTCACCGTCCGGAGGGGCGTGGCGGTGACCGGCCTCGTGACCGGTCCGGAGGCCCGGGCGGGGACGCCGCACGTCGCCGGCGTGCGGACCGACACCGGGGAGGAGGTGCGCGGCGACCTCGTGGTGGACATGGCGGGCCGGCGCTCCCCGCTGCCGCGCTGGCTGGCCGACGCCGGCTTCCCCGCGCTGCACGAGGAGCTCGAGGACTCCGGGTTCATCTACTACGGCCGTCACTACCGCTCCGCCGACGGCACCCTTCCCTTCGCCCTGGGACCGAGCCTGCAGCCCCTCGGGACGATCTCCAGCCTCACCCTGGCGGCCGACAACGGCACCTGGAGCGTGGTGGTGACGGCCAGCGCCAAGGACAAGGCGCTCTACGGCCTCCGCGAGGCGGACCGCTTCGAGAAGGTCGTGCGGTCCCTGCCGCTCGTGGCCCACTGGCTCGACGGCGAGGCGATCGACGACGGGGTCGCCACCATGACGAAGATCGAGGACCGCTGGCGCTCGCTGGTGGCCGGCGGCGAACCCATCGTGACCGGCCTCGTGGCGGCCGGGGACTCGTGGGCCTGCTCCAACCCGTCCTTCGGCCGGGGGGCGTCTGTGGGGATGCTCCAGGGGCTGGCGCTGCGCGACAGCATGCGCCGAGCGGGCGACGAGCCCTACGCGCTGGCCACCGCCTTCCACGCCACCACAGCCGAGGTGGTGGAGCCCTGGTTCATGTGGACCCGCTTCCAGGACCGCCACCGCCTGGCGGAGATCGACAGCCTGATCGCCGGCGTCCCCTACCAGCCGGAGGACCGGCGCTGGGAGCTCGAGCAGGCCCTGTCGGCGGCGGTCATGGCCGATGCGGACCTCCTGCGGGCGTCCATCCGCGCCGCCTTCGTGCTCGACCCCCTCGACGAGGTGCTGGCCGATCCCGCCGTGGCGGCGCGGGTGATGGCCCTCGGCGGCGACTGGCGCGAGCGGCCGGTGCCGGCGCCGTCGCGCCACGAGCTCGTCGCCCTCGCCAACGGCTGAGCGGGGCCGGTCCGGGACGACGAGGAGGAGACGCAGTGGCACGGGTCGAGGTCGATGGGGTGGGGATCCACTACGAGGTCACCGGGGAGGGCCGGCCGGTCGTGCTGCTGCACGGCTTCCCCGATTCCGGCCGGTTGTGGCGCCACCAGGTCCCGGCCCTCGCCGAGGCCGGCTTCAAGGTGATCGTCCCCGACCTGCGCGGCTACGGGGGCTCGGACAAGCCCGGGGAGGTCGAGGCCTACCACTTGGCCTTCGTGGCCGGGGACGTCCTCGCCGTCCTGGCCGACGCCGGGGAGCCGAAGGCGCATGTGGTGGGCCACGACTTCGGCGCGGCGGTGGCCTGGGGACTCGGGTCGCTCACCCCCGACAGTGTCGACCATCTCGTGGTCCTGTCGGTCGGGTTCCCGTCCACCTTCTTCGGCACCCTCGAGCAGTACCAGAAGTCGTGGTACATGCTCCTCTTCCAATTCCCCGGGATCGCCGAGCGGTGGCTGCAGGAGAACCACTGGTTCAACTTCAAGCGGTGGGGGCGCCACCCCGACGCCGAGGCCGTCATCGCCGAGCTCGAGGCCCGAGGCTCGCTCACGCCGGGGCTGAACTACTACCGGGCCAACCTCGGCCCCGAGACCTGGGTCGGGCCGCCCACGCAGCTCCCCCCGGTGCAGGCGCCCACCATGGGCGTGTGGAGCACCGGTGACTTCGCCCTCGGCGAGGCGCAGATGACCGAGTCCGCCCAGAGCGTGGCCGGGACGTGGCGGTACGAGCGCCTTGAAGGCCCCGGGCACTGGATGCAGCTCGAGGCGCCGGACCAGGTCAACCAGCTCCTGCTCGACTTCCTCCCCCGCTGACCGCCGTGGACGTCGGCGTCATCTTCCCCCAGACCGAAGTGGGCGGCGACAGTGGCGCCGTACGGGCCATCGGCCAGGCGGCCGACGAGCTGGGCTACCGCCACCTGGCCGCCTACGACCACGTGCTCGGCGGCGACACGGAGGTGCTGGGCGACCTGGGCGGCCCCTACACCATCGACGATCCCTTCCGCGAGCCCCTCACCATGTTCGCCTACCTGGCCGGCTGCACGGACCTCGCTTTCGCCACCTCGATCCTCATCGGCCCACAGCGCCAGACGGCGCTTCTCGCCAAGCAGGCCGCCGAGGTCGACCTGCTGTCGGGCGGCCGGCTGCGGCTCGGGCTCGGCATCGGGTGGAACAAGGTGGAATACGACGCCCTCGGCGTGCCCTTCGAGGCTCGTGGCGACATCCTCGAGGAGCAGGTGGCCGTGCTGCGCGCCCTGTGGATCCAGCGCAGCGTGACCTTCGAGGGCCGGTTCCACCAGATCCGCGCCGCCGGGCTGGCGCCGCTGCCCGCACAGCGGCCCATCCCCGTCTGGATCGGCGGCTACGCCCCGGCCGCCCTGCGCCGGGTGGGACGAATCGCCGACGGGTGGTTCCCCATGGTCCGCCCCGGCGGCGGCCTGGAGAAGGCCCTCGAAACGATCGAGGAGGGCGCCGCCGAGGTCGGACGCGACCTGTCCGGCTTCCAGTTCGAGGGGCGGCTCGAGTACGGCACCCGGGACCACGACAAGATCGCCGAGCACGCCCGGCGGTGGGCCGACGCCGGGGCCAGCCACCTCTCGCTCAACACCATGCACGCCGGGTTGACGACCGTCGACGAGCACGTCGCCGCCCTGGCCGAGATGGCCGAGGTGCTCTTCTCCGGTCGCTGAGCAGGCGTGGCGCGTCAGGCGATCGTCAGTCCGAGAGCCAGGGCCCGATGCGCTTCGGCTCCCTCCCGGACACCTGTCGTCCGCCCCGGGCCCAGCGGGTGGTGCCGAGCGGCGAGGGTGCCGTCTGGAGCCCGGCCTCGCGCGCCAGCCGAACGGCGTCGGCGTGCGTCCCCGCCACCGACTCCGTCCCGCCGTCCTCGTAGGCGAGCTCGACGACGGTCGGGTCCTGTTGGCGCCAGACGATGCCGGCGAGGGCGCGTTCGGGCACAGCCGTTCCTCCACTGC
>JAGWNV010000177.1 GCA_028872975.1 Acidobacteriota bacterium | reverse complement strand
CCGCCGACGGCAGCCTGTCGGCCCATTTCGAGCACACCATCGCCGTCACCGACGACGGCCCCGAGGTCCTCACCCTCCCCTGAGCCCGGCCCGGCCCGCCGTGGCCGGGGGCCCCTCCGACCAGGTATGCTGGCGAGTCGGCTCGTCTGGCCCCGGGACCGTCGGCGCCCCTGGGCCGGCCACGAGCAGCCCCCGTTCCCCGGGCCCTGTGGGCACGGTGCCGGCGGGCCCGGGCACCGACCGGTGACGGGGAGACCGGGACCGGACGCCCGGAGCGACAGACGTACGAGGAGGAGTCACCTGCCCAAGCCCAAAGAGGATGCGATCGTGCTCGAGGGGACGGTCGTGGAGCCGCTGCCCAACGCCATGTTCCGCGTCGAGCTCGAGAACGGGCACAAGGTGTTGGCGCACAGCTCGGGGAAGATGCGGATGCACCGGATCCGGATCCTCCCCGGCGACCGGGTGCAGGTGGAGATCACCCCCTACGACCTGAGCAGGGGGCGCATCACCTACCGCTACAAGTAGGCGAGATCGAGAAGCAGGCAGGAGTCCGATGAAGGTACGACCGAGCGTCAAGCAGATGTGCGAGAAGTGCAAGGTGATCCGCCGCCACGGGGTGGTCATGGTCATCTGCGAGAACCCCCGGCACAAGCAGCGCCAGGGCTGAGGTCGTAGGGAAGAGAGGAAGGAGCCGAGGTGGCACGTATCGCCGGAGTGGACATCCCCCGCGAGAAGCGGCTCGAGGTGTCCCTCACCTACATCTACGGGGTCGGTCCCACGCTGGCCAAGCGGGCCATCGAGGCCACCGGCACCAACCCCGACACCCGCGTCCGGGACCTGACCGACGAGGAGGTCACCCGCCTGCGGTCCTGGATCGACGCCAACCTGAAGGTGGAGGGCGACCTGCGCCGGGACGTGGCCCAGGACATCAAGAGGAAGATGGAGATCGGCTCCTACCAGGGGGTCCGCCACCGCAAGGGCCTCCCCGTGCACGGCCAGCGGACCCACACCAACGCCCGGACCCGCAAGGGCCCGAAGAAGACCGTCGCCGGCAAGAAGAAGGTCCGCAAGCACTGATGCCCGCATCCAAGAAAGCCGCCGCCGCCCGCCGTCCCCGCAAGCGCGAGCGCAAGAACGTCGCCTACGGGGTGGCCCACATCAAGAGCTCCTTCAACAACACGATCGTCTGCATCTCCGACCACGAGGGCAACGTCCTGTCGTGGGCCTCGGCGGGCAACGTCGGGTTCAAGGGTTCGCGAAAGTCGACGCCCTTCGCCGCCCAGCTGGCCGCCGAGCAGGCCGCCCGCAAGGCCATGGAGCACGGGGTGCGGAAGGTCGACGTGCTCGTCCGGGGCCCGGGCTCGGGCCGGGAGACCGCCATCCGGTCCCTGGCCGCCACCGGCATCGAGGTGGCCGGCATCAAGGACGTGACCCCCATCCCGCACAACGGCTGCCGCCCCAAGAAGCGGCGCCGGGTCTGAGCGGGCGAGCAGGCCGAGGAGAGAGAGCCACATGGCGCGTTACACGGGTCCGGTGTGCCGGCTGTGCCGGCGGGAGCGGACCAAGCTGTTCCTGAAGGGCGAGCGGTGCTACTCGCTCAAGTGCCCCGTCTCCGAGGCGGTCACCGACCGCCACAGCCGGGCCTACCCGCCCGGTGAGCACGGCCGCGACCGGATGCGCCAGGGCTCGGAGTACCTGGCCCAGCTCCGGGAGAAGCAGAAGGCCCGCCGCATCTACGGGGTCCTGGAGCGGCAGTTCCAGAACATCTACGCCGAGGCCAGCCGCCAGCCGGGCATCACCGGCGAGAACCTCCTTCGCCTGCTCGAGCTGCGCCTCGACAACGTCGTCTTCCGGGCCGGCTGGGGGGCCAGCCGGGCCCAGGCCCGCCAGCTCGTGCGCCACGGCCACGTCCAGGTGAACGGCAGGCGGGTGACCATCCCGAGCTTCCGGGCCCGCGTCGGCGACGTGCTGGCCATGAAGCCCGGCAAGGAGCTCTACCTGGTCCGGCGCAACCTCGACACCCTCGACCGCCAGCTGCCGCTGTGGCTGGAGGCCGGCGACAACCGGGCCCAGGTCCGGGTCACCTCGCTGCCCCAGCGCGAACACATCGACGAACCGGTGCGCGAGTCGCTCATCGTCGAGCTCTACTCGAAGTAACGGCCCACCCCCACACCGCAGGAGCCACCCCCATGCTCATCATCCAGCGCCCCACCGTCGAGCCGCTCGGCGAGGAGGAGGCGAACCAGCAGCGCTTCGCCATCAGCCCCCTCGAGCCCGGCTTCGGCCACACCCTCGGCAACTCGCTGCGGAGGACGCTGCTCTCGTCCATCCCGGGCGCGGCCGTCACCCAGGTCCGCTTCGACGACGCCCTCCACGAATTCACCACCCTGCCGGGGGTGAAGGAGGACGTCACCGACATCATCTTGAACCTGAAGGACATCGTCCTCCGGGTCCACACCGACGAGCCCGTCACCCTGCGCTGCGACCAGCGGGGCCCGGGCGACGTGTCCGCCGGCGATCTCCAGCTGACCGCCGACGTGGAGGTCCTGAACCCCGATCTCCACGTCGCCACCCTGAACGGCAAGGGGCGGCTGGCCATGGACGTGACCGTGGAGCGGGGCCGGGGGTACGCCTCGGCCGAGCGCAACAAGCGCTCGAGCACGATCGGCGTGATCCCGGTGGACTCGATCTTCTCCCCGGTGCGGCGGGTGGCCTTCTCCATCGAGCCGGTGCGCGTGGAGCAGTCCACCGACTTCGACCGGCTCGTCCTCGACATCGAGACCGACGGGTCGCTCTCCCCCCGCGAGGCCCTGGCCTCGGCCGGTGACACCCTGCGGTCCCTGGTGGGCCTCGTGGCCGACCTGGAGGAGGAGCCCCACGGGCTCGAGCTCGGCGAGGTGGGCACCTCCACGAGCGGCTCGCCCGACCTGGACCTGCCCATCGAGGACCTCGACCTCTCCGAGCGGCCCCGCAACTGCCTGAAGCGGGCCCAGGTGAACACCATCGGGGAGCTCGTGGAACGGACCCACGAGGACCTCCTGGCCATCACCAACTTCGGCCAGAAGTCCCTCGACGAGGTCATCCAGCGCCTCGACGAGCGGGGCCTGTCCCTGCGGGTCAAGGACTGAGGCAGAGGAACCGGAGCACCCGGAGAGGGACGAGGAGACACCCATGCTCGGCACCCCCCGTCGCGGACGGCGCCTGGGCGGCGACGCCGCCCACCAGAAGGCCATGCTCGGCAACCTCGTCGCCTCCCTGGTGGCGGCCGAGTCGCTCGTGACCACGGAGACCAAGGCCAAGGCCCTGCGGCCCGTGGTCGAGAAGTGCATCACCGCGGCGGTGAAAGGCGGCGTCCAGCGCCAGCGGCAGGTGGTGGCCCTCATCCGGGACAAGGACATGGCCCACAAGCTCTTCACCGAGATCGGCCCCCGCTATGCCGACCGCCCCGGCGGCTACACCAGGATCCTGAAGCTCGGCCCCCGCCAGGGTGACAGCGCGCCGATGGCGCGCATCGAGCTGGTTTGACCCTCTTCGACCTCGACCCCGAACCGGGCCCGCCGGCCGGGGCGGGGTCGGTCCCGGCCACTCGGCTGCGACTCCGGTTGGAGGTCGCCTACGACGGGTCGGGATTCCGGGGCTTCGCCGCCCAGGCCGGCCAGCGGACCGTGGCCGGGGTGCTGGCCGAGGCCATCGGCACCGTGGCCCGCCACCGCGTCGAGCTCACCTGCGCCGGGCGCACCGACGCCGGCGTCCACGCCCTCGGCCAGGTGGCCCACGTCGACGTCGACCCCTCGGTGGACCCGGCCCGGCTGGTGAAGGCGGTGAACGCCATGCTCGGCCCCGCCGTGGTGCTCCGGTCCGCCGAGGTGGCCGCCCCCGGCTTCGACGCCCGGCGCTCGGCCCTGTGCCGCCGCTACCGGTACCTGGTCCTGCGGGCCGACGGGCCCCATCCGCTCCTGGCCGGCCAGGCCTGGTTGGTCCGCCACGAGCTCGACCTCCGGGCCATGGCCGCCGGCGCCGACGCCCTCGTCGGCGAGCACGACTTCCGGGCCTTCTGCCGGCGCCCCCCCGGGGCCGGGCCCGCCGACCCCCTGGTGCGGGTCGTCACCGACGCCGCCTGGCGCCAGGAGCGCCCCGGCCCCGACGGGCTCGGGCCCGGCGAGCGGCTCCTGCGCTTCGAGGTCACGGCCCGGTCGTTCTGCCACCAGATGGTCCGGACCATGGTCGGGATCCTCGTGGACGTGGGCCGGGGCCGGCGGCGCCCCTCGGACGTGGTGGCCCTCCTTCGCTCGGGGGACCGGTCGCACGCCACCACCGTGGCCCCCCCGCACGGGCTCTGCCTGCTGAGCGTGGACTACGGGCCGCCCCCGGACGGGCCCTGAGGGGGCCGGAGCGGCTTGCCGCCCCCCTCCACCGGCCCGTATCCTGGTACGCCGGCTCTCCGGCAGGCGCAGGCCCCCGGTCGCGCCCGCCACAGCCGGTCGGCACCGCCCTCCGGCCGGTCCGCCGCCATGCCCGACGAGGTCCTTTCCGTGCGCACGTTCTCACCGAAGCCCGCTGACATCACGAGGAGCTGGCACGTCGTCGACGCCGACGGCGTGGTCCTCGGCCGCCTGGCCACCACCGTCGCCTCCCTCCTGCGGGGCAAGCACAAGCCGATCTTCGCCCCCCACGTCGACACCGGGGACCACGTCGTGGTGGTGAACGCCGAGAAGGTCGTCCTCACCGCCGGCAAGGCCGACGTCAAGCTGGCCTACCGCCACAGCGGCTACCCGGGCGGCCTGCGGTCGCGCAGCTACGCCGAGCTCCTGGCGTCGGACCCCGCCGAGGTGGTCCGCCGGGCCGTGCGGGGCATGCTGCCCCGGAACCGCCTGGGACGGGCCCAGCTGTCGAAGCTCAAGGTCTACGCCGGTCCCGACCACCCCCACGCCGCCCAACAGCCCGAGCCCTACACGCTCGACCCCCGGGCCCGGGCCCGGGCCTAGCCCGCCGCCCGACCGCAGGAAAGGACGACCCCTCCCGTGTCCATCACCGCCACCCCGGCCAAGCGGCCCGCCCCGCTCAGCCAGACCACCGGCCGGCGCAAGGCCGCCGTGGCCCGGGTCCGGGTCCGTCCCGGCCAGGGGGCCATCACCGTGAACCGGCGGCCCATCGACGACTACTTCCCCTCGGCCACCCACCGGATGATCGTCACCGAGCCGCTGCGGCTGGCCAACGTGGCCGAGTCCTACGACATCGACGCCACCATCGACGGCGGGGGCGTCTCGGGCCAGGCCGGCGCCCTGCGGCTCGGCATCGCCCGGTCCATCGTGGCCGTGGACCCCGAGCTGCGTCCCACCCTCAAGAAGGCCGGCCTGCTCACCCGCGACGCCCGGGAGAAGGAGAGCAAGAAGTACGGCCTCAAGAAGGCGCGCAAGGCCCCTCAGTACTCGAAGCGGTAGTCCGCGACGTGGGCGTCCGGTTCGGCACGGACGGCATCCGGGGCGTCGCCAACGCCGAGCTCGGCGCCGAGCTCGTCCTGGCGCTGGGCCGGGCCGCCGCCCGCATGCTCCCGGCCCGGGCCTTCGTGGTGGGCCGCGACACCCGCCGGTCGGGGCCGCTGCTGCAGGCGGCACTGTCGGCCGGCATGGCCAGCGAAGGCGCCGACGTCGTCGACCTCGGGGTGATCCCCACCCCCGGCGTGGCCTGGGTGGCCTCCCGGCGGGGACTGCCGGGGGCGGTCGTCTCGGCCTCGCACAACCCCTTCTCCGACAACGGGGTGAAGCTGATCGGCGCC
>JAGWNV010000353.1 GCA_028872975.1 Acidobacteriota bacterium | reverse complement strand
GACGTGAAGGTGGCCGCCCTCGACGCCGACTGGTCGGGGCTCAAGCTCGTGTGGCGCCGGGAGCGGCGCGCCGGGCTCAGCGCTGGTTCCGGACCCCCGGCTCGGCGGCGACGGTAGCCACCGAGTCGGCCAGGTCGTCGTCGAGGGCGCTGCGCCGGCGCCTGCCGTTGCGTGCCGAGAGCGTGGAGTGACGGACCGGCGCGTGGAACGGCCTCGCACGGAGGGTGAGTTGTCCGGGGATCGGTTCACCGGCGCCGGGTCGCCCGTCAGAATTGGAGTTCTCGTCGAGCGGCGCGCGCCACGCGCGTCTGGGGAGGGATGACGATGCACCACGGGGACCACGACCACGACGCCCGGGAGCTCGGCTGGGAGGAGATCGACGCCGAGCTCAGCGCCTCGGCCCGTGAGGCCTCCATGGGGTTCGGGACCTTGCTCGAGACGGGCGCCACGTCGGCGCGCGCCAATTTCGCCGAGGCCCTGCGCCGGCGTGCCGACGAGGGGCGCCGGCGGGCACCGCCGAGGTACTGACCTTCTGCCCTGTTCGTGCCGGCGGCGGGGGAGCGAGAGTGGCCCATGGCGTTGCGATCGTTCTCCCCCGCCCGCGGGTATCACCCCGAGGCGCTGGCCGTCGTCCTCGGCGGCCGGTGGCGCAACCAGCTGGGCTCCGAGCTCGTCCTCGAGCCCGAGTCGGACGGGAACCTGCGGGGGACCTACCGGACGGCCACCGGGGCAGGGACCGAGGTGGCCGCCCCGGTGCACGGCTCGTGGGATCCGGGCGCCGGCGGAGACTGTGTCGTCGTGGGCTTCGCCGTGGCGTGGCGGACCGTCCACGCCGTCACGACGTGGTGCGGCCGGTACCGGGCGGTCGAAGACACCATCGAGGCGAGCTGGCTGATGTCGAGCGAGACCGACCCGCACGACGACTGGCGGTCGACTTTCACCGGCCACGACGTCTTCCACCGCGGGTGAGCGCCCTCGGCAGGACTCGAACCTGCGCACCCGGCTCCGGAGGCCGGCGCTCTATCCACTGAGCTACGAGGGCAGGAGAGGGCG
>JAGWNV010000176.1 GCA_028872975.1 Acidobacteriota bacterium | reverse complement strand
GCGACCTCCTCCTCGAGCAGGGCCATCTTCTTCGGCGCGAACAGGGGGTCGAGGATGCGGCGGTACTTGACGTGCTGTGGCGGGTCGATCTGCAAGGGGATGAGCGTCCGGATGTTCCCGAGGTCCATCCCGACGGCGCTCCAGGAGAAGACGGCGGAGCGGCGCAGGCCGTCCTCCACGTCGGCCCGCCGGGTCACGAGGTGGAAGAGGTCGCCGATCTTGTGGACGGGCTGCTCCCGCAGTGACCGCGAGAGCTCCCGGGGGTCGTCCGAGGAAGCGAGGTCCGCGACCGTGGCGGCCGACACCGGGAAGTCGTCGTTGCCTGGCTCCATCACGGGTTCCTTTCGCTTCCGTCCACGCCAGCGCCGAAGGCGCTGGTCCCCCCACCGTGCCGAGCTCGGGTCAGCCGGGCCGTCCCGCCGGTCGCGCAAGCTTACCGATTCCTGACATTGATGTCAGCCCTGACACGGCCGTCACATACCCCGGCCCGGCGGCGTCCACCCTGCTCAGGGCCCCCACCAGGGCGGCGGGGGGCGTCGGCGGGGGCGGGCCGGGCCTGTCAGCGGCCGGTCGGCAGGCAGATCCGGCAGGCCTCGAGGACGGCCAACTCGCCGGGCCCCACCGCCCGCAGCCCCTGGGCGTGGTGGGCCACGACCGGACAGCCCGACCGGTGGTACACCGAGCCCGCCGCCGTCACGACGTAGCCGTCGCCGTCGGGACCGCCCAAGGCGCCCTGGGCCTGGTCCGGGCCGGCCGGGCTCGACAGCGCCGCGGGGGCGCCGCCTCCGGGGCCGCCGTGGACGAGGGCCCGGACCATCTGCTCCATGGCCCGGAGGTGCTCCTCGTGGTGGAGGTCGGCCTGGTCGTAGAGGCGGTACAGCCAGTGGGCCCAGTAGAAGAGCCCCCCCACCACCAGGCAGCCGAGGCCGGCGAAGGACCCGCTCACCAGGTACGGGATCTGCTGCTGGACGTAGGCGGTGTGGGCCGCCCCGTACCACGCCATGAGGATGAAGACGACGCCGAGCGGCATGAGGATCGAGCCCGCCAGGACCTGCCAGGTGTTGCGCAGGTCGATCCCGCCGCTGCCCGACTTGGGCCGGCGCGACCCCGGACCTCCGCCCCCGCCGCGCGACCGGTGGCCGGCGAGGGCCTTCAAACCGTCGAGCGGTGACCGCGAGCTCCGGTCCCCGTTGCCCCCGACCTGCCGGTCACCGGCGGGCGGCGCCTCGACACCGCGCCGGGCCGACGTGTCGGGCGGCATGACCGTGGCCCCCCAGGACTTCGCCATCGTCATCTCCTTCCCACGAGGAATTGCCACCTGGCGGCGAGCATCATCGGATAGGCGAAGAGCACGCACAGCAGCGCCCCCACGATCACCCATCCCACCGGAGCCGGGATGCCCCGGATCGGGAACCTGAACGCGCTCCTCCCGCCGGCCGGGGAGCCCGATCCGCCCGTCCCCGGGCCCGTCACGTTCCCGAGCGACGTCTGGCCGAGCGAGGCGAGGCCGGCGCCTGGGGTGGTCCCGGACGCGGGCAGCCCGTTGTCGAGGCCTCCCAGGGAGGTCCCGAGCCCGTCCAGGCCCTGGATCACGTTGGCGTTCACGTCGCTGTCGGCGTAGCCCAACGTGATCGAGGTGACGGCGGTGTAATTGCCGGCCGGCAGACAGAAGTTGCCGAGGCCCTGACTGCCGAGCGGCCCGGTGACGTCCTGGGTCGGGATGCACGGCTGCAGGGCGTTGTTGGTCAGGGCGCCGGTGTTCACGAAGGGGACGTTGAAGGCGTGCGAGATGGACACCACGAGGCCGCCGGTGTTGGCCGCCCCCTCGGCACCGCTCACGGTCTGCTGGGGGTCGACGAGCCGGATGGTGACACCGTCCTGGGCCAAGGTGGCGTTGAGGGAGCTCTGCACCTGCGCCACGGTGGGCACACCCGAGTTGGGCGACCCGTTGCCGACCACGTGGACGCCCTGGTTGTCGATGTAGGCCTGCTGGCCGTCGACGGTGACTTGGCCGAGGTGCACCGAGGCCTGGGGGCTGCCGGTGGTCCCGTCGGAGGACGACCTGGCGTTGCTCGTGAGCTCGCTGATGTCGACCATGCCGGCGATCTCGATGGTCTTGAGGACCGACCCCGCCGCTGCCTGGACGGTGGCGGTGCCGATGGTCACGGTGTCGGTGGCCTGCTCGGAGGCGACCTCCAGCATCGGGGCCCCACCGGTGCCCATGCCGGGTCCCACGACCAGGTCGGTCACGGTGCCTGCGGCGTCGCCGCCCCCCTGCGACGCGTGGGCCACGCCCGACAGGGCCATCGGGGAGACCGGCAGTCCCGGGGGGGGTGTGGGGCCGAAGGTCGAGCTGGGCGGTGCCGAGGCGGTGGACGGGTACTGGGCGTCGGCCATGAAGGGCCACGGCGTGTTGGGGAGCTGCGGGGGGAGGAACTCCGACTCCAGGCCGCCCAGGCTGGCCAGGATGTCCCCCGGGTAGTACGGGGCGGCCCGGGAGTCCACCGTGGGCCCGCTCGACACGCTGGTGCGGGCGAAGGGGACGTCGGCCTCGACGATGTTCTGGTTGGGCAAGGGGATGAGCCCGGGGATGTCGAAGCCGAACTGGACCGGGTAGGCCGCCGCCGTCACCGTCTCGCCCACCACCTCCGAGCCCGTGCCGCCCGTGCCGCCCGCGCCGCCGCTGTCGGCGTGGGCGGCGGGTGCCAGCCCGGCCGCCGCCGCCGAGGCGAGCACCGTCGCCCCGACCAGCCTGCCGACGGGGATCCTCCGTCTCATCGTCGCTCCCCCATTCCTCAACTTCCGAGATACGCCGACACGAGCGCCCCCTGCCGGACGTCACCGGGCTCGCCCACGTCGACGATCCGTCCCTTGTCGAGCACGTACACGTAGTCGGCGAGCTCGAGGGCGGCGTCGATGTACTGCTCGACGAGCAGGAGGCTCGTGCCGGCCGAGGCCCGCTGGCGCAGGGCGTCGAAGAGGTGCTGGACGATGATGGGGGCGAGCCCCATCGAGATCTCGTCCACCATGAGCAGCCGTGGTCGCGACAACAGGGCCCGGGCCAGGGCCAGCATCTGCTGCTCCCCGCCCGAGAGGCTCCCGGCCAGCTGCCGGAGCCGGTCCCCCAGGACCGGGAAGATGGCGGCCGCCCCCGAGACGGGGTCGACGTCCCGGCCCACGGCGTACCGGCACATCTCGAGGTTCTCCTGCACCGTGAGCGACGGGAAGATCCCCCGGCCCTCGGGCACGTGGACGACGCCGAGACGGGCGACGGCGTGGGGAGGCCGGCGCTCGACGGGGATGCCCCGGACGAGGATCTTCCCGCCGTCGGCCCGGACCAGGCCCGACACGGCACGCAGGGTGGTGCTCTTCCCGGCGCCGTTGGGGCCGAGGAGGGCCACCACCGCCCCTTCGGGCACGACGAGGGAGACGTCCGACAGTGCCCGCATGCCCCCGTAGGAGACCGAGATCCCCCGGATCTCGAGGGCGGCCGGGGCGTCGGCGGTGAGCCGGCTCGGGTCAGGCGACATCTGACTCCCCCAGGTAGGCGGCCCGCACCCCGGCGTCGCCCCGGATCTCCGCCGGGGTCCCGCAGGCGATGCGGCGGCCGAAGTCGAGGACGGTGATGGCGCTGCAGACCTCCATCACGAGGGCCATGTCGTGCTCGACGAGGAGCACCGCCAACTGTCGGCCGGCGGGACCGGTCTCGGCGACGAGACGCCGCAGGACGGCGGCGAACTGGTTGGTCTCCCCGTGGTCGAGGCCCGAGCTCGGCTCGTCGAGGAGGAGCACCTTGGGATCGGTGCACAGCGCCCGGCCCAGCTCGACCATCCGGCCCAGGCCGGTGGGGAGCTCCCCGGCGGTGCGCCGGGCGATGGGCCCGAGCCCGAGGAGGTCGACCACCTCGGCCACCCGCCGGCGGCGCTCGGTGCGGCCCCGGCCGAAGATGGCGCCGGGATGGGCCGACTCCCAGGCGGCCACCAGGTTCTCCTCGACCCGCAGGCGGGCGAAGAGCTCGAGTCGCTGGAAGCTCCGGCCCACCCCGCCTCGGCCCCGGCGATGGGGCGGCCAGCCGGTCACGTCCTCGCCGCCGAGGTGCACGGTGCCCGCCACGGGCCGGATGAGCCCGGAGAGCACGTTGAACAGCGTGGTCTTCCCGGCGCCGTTGGGGCCGATGAGCCCAGTGACCCGGCCGGCGCCGACCTCGAGGTCGACGTCCTCGAGGGCGTGGAGGCCGCCGAAGCGCACCGAGACCTGACGGGCGGAGAGGACGGGGCCGGTGTCAGCCGCCACTTCGCACCTCCACCCTGGCCGCCGCCAACTGCGGTCCGACCTCGAAGCGCCGGCGGGGCCTCGGGCGCATCACGCTCAAGGTCCGCTTGGCCTCCTGGACCGACATCGACACCGTCCCCTCGGGGTTCCGGGCCAGGCCGATCACGCCGAGGGCGACGCCGAGGCTGATGTAGTGGCCGACGTTGGGGTTCGACCCGAAGAACACCGGGATCGTCGACACGAGCCCGGCCACCACCGCGCCCGAGAGCACGGCCCGGCCCCCCAGCACCACGAGGAGGAGGAGCTCCAAGGACCACGACCACGAGAAGTCGAACGGGGTGATCGACTGGAGATAGACGCCGTACAGCGAGCCGGCCAGCGACGCCACCACGCCACAGGCGGCGAAGGCCACCAGTCGGGTGACGGTGAGGTTGACCCCGAGCGTCGAGGCGGCGAGCGGGGAGTCCCGCAGGATGAGCAGCCGCCGGCCCACCGGCCCACGGCTCAGGAGGAAGGCGCCCAGGAGCACGGCCCCGAGGATCCACAGGCAGAGCTCGTAGAGGGGGGCGGCCGTGGCGAAGGAGATGCCGGCGATCCTGGGCCGGGGGTCGAGCAGGCCGGTGAGGCCGCCGGAGACCCCCACCGAGTTGAACACGACACCGTCCATGATGAGGGCGAAGGCGAGGGTGGCGAGGGCCAGGTAGAGGCCCTTCAACCGGAGCGAGGGGAGCCCCACCAGGACCCCGAGGGGCACGGCGATGGCCATCCCGGCCAAGGCGGCGAGGACGAAGTTCCCCCCGTGGGACCCCGCCAGGTGCCCGACGGCGTAGGCCCCCACCCCCACGAAGCTGAACTGGGCGATCGAGATCTGCCCCGCCCACCCGGTGAGCACCACCAGGGTCACCGCCACCATGGCCCAGATGACGCCGTAGGTGAGGTCCCCCAGCTTGGGCCCGTGGACCCCGAGGGGCAGGAGCACCGCCACCACGAACCCGGCCACCCCGATACCGGCCGATCGCCGGGCCCGGTCGGTGCCCTCGGCGCGCTCGTCGGCCTCGGCGCCGGCGGTGTCGGGCGCCGAGGAGGCGGCCATGGGGCGCACCGACAGGCCCGCCTCCTTGAGCTGACCGCCGAGCACGATGAGGACGACGAAGAGCAGCAGCCAGGGGATGGAGGACTCGACGTTCGCCACCGTCCCCGAGTTGCTCCACTTGTGCAGCACGCTCGTGAGCACCCCGATCCCGAGGGCCCCGCCGAAGGCCCAGGGGAAGCTGACGAGCCGCCCGATCACCGCCGGTGTGATCGAGGCGAGGACCACGAGGACGCCGAGGGGCACGGCGATGGCCATCCCCGCCAACGCCGCCAAGACGAAGTTCCCCCCGTGGGAGCCGGCCAGGTGCCCGACGGCGTAGGCCCCCACCCCGACGAAGCTGAACTGCGCGATCGAGATCTGCCCCGCCCACCCGGTGAGGACGACCAGGGTCACGGCCACCATGGCCCAGATGACCCCGTAGGTGAGGTCCCCCAGCTTGGGCCCGTGGACCCCGAGGGGCAGGAGCACC
>JAGWNV010000175.1 GCA_028872975.1 Acidobacteriota bacterium | reverse complement strand
CTCGAGCTCGGCGAGCCGTCGGCCGTCGGGGCCCACGTCGTGCGCCTCGGCCGGGGCGAGCCCACCGTCGCCCCCGGGCGCCGCCGCCCTCGACCGCAGCCCCCTGGCGCCGAGCGTGTCGGGATCGTCGTGGACGAGGTACCACCAGAACACGGTGCCGAGCACGGCGAAGCACGGCCACATCACCGAGTACACCCACCCGAGCCCGTCTCCCCCGAGGGCGATCCGTACCTGCCACCACGACGCCAGCGCGCACCCGGGGACCCAGACCAGGAGAGCCAGGTGGGCGACGAGCGCCCTTCGGGTGAGCCAGGGGGAGCGGCCCGAGGACGTGCGCCGGGAGGGACGGGGCCCGGCCACGGCGGGGACGTTCATCGGGGGAGCGCCGCCTCGAGAGCCGGGGGGCGGTCCTCGCCCGTCATCCGCTCGTAGCGCCGGGTGAGGAGGCGCTCGGCGACGATGGCGCAGAAGGGGATGGTCCCGGCCAACAGGACGAGCACCATCCACCCGAGCCGCACCCGGAGTCGGCGGCTGCACTCGAAGGCGACCACCAGGTAGACGAGGTAGAGGTAGCCGTGCATCGTGCCGACGATCCGGACCACCCACAGGTCGTGCGCCCACAGCTGGAGGGGGATCCCCACGAAGACGAGGACGATGAGGAGCACCGCCGTCGTGTAGGCCAGCACCCGGTAGCGCAGGAGCACCCGCCGGTCGGCCGGCCGCAGGGCGAGCAGGCTGGGCATCGCTCCCTACGGTAGCGGCGCCCGACGCGGCCGCCCAGGCGGGCGGCCGGTGAGCACGTACGCTCTGGGCATGAGAGGCGATCGCGTCGAGATCGTCGTGGACGTGGGCGACGGGGTCCAGCGCTTCGAGATCCTGGCCAGCAAGGCGGGCCGGCGGGTCGAGGTCTCGAGCGGCCGGTCGACGGTGGAGGTGACCGAGGTCACCCGGACCGGCCGGGCCGTCCGCAGCGCCCGGTTCATGGCCAGCCGGGTGGTGGCCGTGGTCGAGCATCCCGTCGACGCCGGCCCGGACTGACCCGGGCGCCCGGGGCTGCGCTCAGTCAGCGGGGCGTGCGTAGTCCCACACGAGCGACGGCGGGACGTCCGAGCCGAACACCGCCTTGGCGGGATGCTTCTTGTCGATGTGCCCGATGAGCCCGTTGTAGATCGAGAGCCCGCACAGCTCCTGGAGGCGCTTCGGGAATCCGCGCAGGACGGCGAGAGGGATGCCGAGCTGCTGGTTCTCCTGCTGTCGGAGGAAGCCGGCGCAGTAGTTCATGGCGATGCCCACCCGTCGGCGGTCGGTCCGGTTGGCGCCGCCGCCGTGCCAGAGGCTGCCCACCCAGACGAGCACGCTGCCCCGGCCCATCTCGGCCGGCACCGAGTCGTAGTGCTCGAGGAGGTTCGGGCTGTGGTCGAGGAGATGGGTGCCCGGGCAGATCCTCGTGGCGCCGTTCTCGTCGGTGAAGTCGGTGATGGCCCACATCGTGTTGCAGATGAGGGGCGGGTGGGGCTTGGGGAGGGGGATGAGCTGGTCGTCGCTGTGGATGGGCTGCGGGGTCTCGTCGGGGCCGATGGCGATGGAGGAGAGCGAGGAGATGAGCAGACCCGGGTCGAGCACTCCTTCGACGACGGGCAGGACGTTGGGGTGGACCGGGATCCGGGCGTAGAGGGGTCCGTGGGCGAGCAGGTTGTAGATCCGGGTCGTCCTCGTCCCCTCGAAGGCGTTGTCGGCGGGGACGATCCCGAGCACCGTCTCCAGGCGCCGCAGGTCCTTCTCGATGTCGTCGAGGAGGGCGAGGTCCACGGCGTCGGGCACCACCGTCCACCCGTCGCGTCGGACGGCTTCGACGTGGCGGGCGATCTCCTCGTTGCTCAGGGTGCGCAGCTCGGGTCCGGTGGTCGTCACGGGAGGCGGCCTCAGGCGGCCAGCGAGGCGGCCGCCGTGCCCATGAGGTCGAGGAAGTTGTCGCAGTAGAACCGCCTGCGGACGTCGTCGCCGGCGTCCCCGAGCGACGCCTCGAAACGCTCGATGGGCCGCCGGCCTCCTTCGACGTGCGGGTAGTCCGAGGAGAACATGCAGATCTCCGGGCCGCTCTGGGCGACGATCCAGCCGACGTCCTCGGTCGGGTAGGGGGTGGCCCGGACCTGGCGGCGGACGTACTCGGTGGGCCGCATCGACAGCGCCCGGAGGCGCTCCTCGTGGCGGGCGAAGGCCTCGAAGGCCGCTTCCATCTGGCGCGTCCACGACGGGACCCAGATGGCGCCTTGCTCGATCACGCCGATGCGGAGCCCCGGGAAGCGCTCGAGCACCCCGTCGAAGATCATGGTGGCCAGGGTCTGGGCGGGGGGGCCGGGGATGCCCATGTAGTCGACGGACCGGAAGTTCTCCTCGCCCCCGTGGAAGTCCGGGGGTACGGGCAGGCCGTTTCGGAAGTAGCCGGCGTCGAGGAGGTCGCCGGTGCCGCCCACGTGGAAGACGACGGGGATGCCCGCCTCCTGTGCCTGGGCCCACACCGGATCCAGGCGGACGTGGCTGGGGCTGTGGTCCGGCGGGCAGCCCGAGGCCACGAGCAGGGCCGCCGCCCCCATGGCGATGGCCTCGGCGGCGGCCTCCGGGGCGCGGTCGAGATCGGCGAGGGGCACGTAACAGGTGGGCAGGAGCCGGGGATCGGCGCTGCAGAACTCGACCATGCCCCGGTTGTGGGCCCGGGCGGCGCCGAAGGCGAGGTCGAGGTCGCCTGAGTGCTCCCAGTCGCGCAGCCGGCGGTTGTGGAAGGTGTTGAAGACGAGCTGGCTCGAGAACCCGAGGAGGTCGAGGGCCCGGCCCCTGTCCTCGGGCACGAAGGACCCGGTGGCGGCGAAATTCTTCCGGGCCATGATCTCCTCGGCCTCGGCGGCCCGGTAGTCCGGGGAGGCGTGGCGGACCCGAAGGCGGTCGAAGGCGGCCTCCAGGTCCCGGAGTTGCTCGCCCGGGTCGCCGGTCTGACGCAGCTCGTTGCCCCCCGGGTACCGGAGGGGGGCGATGCGGTCACGCAGTCCGGGGTCGGCGTGGTCGAGGAGCCAGGTGGGCGTCTCCATGATGTGGGCGTCCGCGTCGTGGACCGTCCGCCCCTCGCTGTAGGCCACGGCACCACCTCCCGTCAGCGGCCATGGTGCCACGGCACCGCAGGTTGTGGCGCCCTCGGGCGTTCCCCCGACAGAAGGCCGCCGGGCCTCGCGCCCGGCCGGGGGCACGGAGGTGCGCGGTGGCTCGACCCGAGGACGGGCAGGCCAAGCCGAGATGGCCCTGGACCGAGGGCATGTCGGGTGTCGCAGGCGGTCCCGGCCCGATGGCGCCGTCCACGGCGTCGGTGACCGTGGAGCCGGCCGTGGAGGCCAGGCAGCGGCGGTTCTGGCGCTCGACGCGGCAGCTGACCGAGCCCGACGGCGTCACCTGGCTCGGCGAGTCCGAGGTCGTGAAGGCCCTGGAGGAGGCCGAGGCCCGGGCCGGCAGCCGGCGTCACCGCCGGCGCCCCGCTGCCCAGGCGCCGGTGACGAGCGCCGATACGCCTGCGCTCCTGGCGCGCCGCAAGACGGACCCCCGTGGACCGTCTCCAATGGCAGCCGCCGGGGCGGCCGCAGCGGCGGCCGGCCCTATCGGAGCCCCGGGGACCGAGGAGACCGTCGTGACCGACACCGCCATCGAGGAGCAGGCAGGCGCCGAGGATCTCGGCGCGCCGCCGCGCCGCCTCGGCCGGCTCGGCTCCACGAAGGTGGCGGCGGCGGTGGCGCTGATCCTGGCCGTCGAGGTCGGTTACATCGTCCACCTCAACCTGTCGAGCGCCTCGCACAGCACGCCTCCGCGCCGGGCCCTGCCGGCGCTGTCGGTGCCGCCGCAGTCGACGCTGCCTTCCGCCTCGCTGCCGGTCACGCCCGCCACCACGGCGCCCGCCCCCGCCACCAAGGCGGCGTCCGCACCCGCCACGACCGCGCCACCTCGCACCGCGGCGGCCGTCGTGCCGGCCACCACGCCGGCCCCGCCCTTGCAGCCGTGCACCGCCGGCGACCTGTCCGTCTCGACGACGACGGACCGCACGTCCTATACGGCCGGCATGCCCGTAGTCGTGGTCACCAAGGTGACCGACCTGAACTCGTGCGTGTTCACGCCGGCGGCGCCATCGGGGTCCTCGTGCCCGACCGCCATCGCCGTCGACTACGCAGGGGGCGGCCCCGCTCCCATGGGTGCCGAGTCGTGCACGCCTCCGGCCCAGACGACGATGAACCCCGGGTCCACCGAGACCGTCACGGCGACGCTGCCGGCCGGCGAGCTGTCGCCGGGCTCCTACCGCGCCCTGGGGAGCTGGGGATGGCGAACGACCGAGGGTGTCGCCACGGCCGGCGCCACCTCGGGCACCTTCACCATCGCCTCCTAGGACGAACGGAACGGCGGCCCCCGACTGCTAGGGTCGATGCGTTCGGGCCGTTGGCGCAGTTGGTAGCGCACCTGCATGACGCGCAGGGGGTCAGAGGTTCGAGTCCTCTACGGCCCACCCTTGTGACCCGCTGGGACGCGTGACCCGCCGAGGCGGATGCCGCGCCGAGGATGGACACCGGGGCGGTCGGGCCGTCACTGTCGGGGCGACGATCTGGGTGACCGGCGGCCCGTGGCCGTTGGAGGCGGTGAAGGTGATCCCGGCGGGATGTGCCCCGGACGTGAGGGTCAAGAGCGACCGCGGGTAGGCCCTCGTCTTCACGACGAATTGCATCGGCTTGCCGACGGTGGCGGCCGCCGTCGGCAGCGACGTGAAGACCGGTGGGGATCCCACCACGAGGGTCACCGTCTCGGTAGTCCTCGCCACGGCGTGGAGAGGTTGCCACCCGGCGTGAGGAGTGACCGTCTGCGGCCGCCCCGTCAGCCCTTTCGGCCCACGAGGTGGAAGACGCGGCTCAGCTGCCGATAGGGGTCCCGCCGGCTCGCCTCCAGCTCGACGGCGGCGATGGCCGCCAGCTCGGCCTCGTCACCGGGTTCCAGTGCGGTGCCGCCGAACTCGAGCCAGTCGACGAAGAGCCAGACGCCGTACCAGGCGAGGCCCGCCACACCACGCTGCTCGAGGAGCTCGGTGAGCTCGTCCACGGTGTCGGCTCGCCCCTGCACACCGAGCACGCCCACCTCGGTCCGGGCGTCGAAGGACGCCAGGGCGTCCTCCCAGCGCCGCTCCAGGGCCGGGCGCACCGCCGCCGCCCTGGCGTTGCCCGTCATGATCGAGACGATGCCCCCGGGAGCCGTACACCGGCACAGCTGGTCGACCACGGGCTCGGGATCGTCGAGGTACCCGAGCACCCCGTGACAGAGGGCGACGGCGAACCGCCGCCCGTCGACGGCGATCTCGGCGTCCTGTCCCGCTCCCTCGACGAGGCGCACCCGCTCCCGGTCCACCTCGGGCAACCCCTCGAGGCGGTGCCGGGCCTTCTCCAGCATGGCCGGCGACGAGTCGAGGATCGTCACCTCGTACCCGGCCAGTGCCAGCGGGAGGGACTGATGGCCCGCGCCCCCGCCCACGTCGAGCACGGCTGCCGGTGGCGGCGGCAGATGGGCCAGCAGGTGCTGGTGCATCACGTGGGTGCGGACGTATCCCTTCACCGACGCGTAGGCCTCGTCGGCGAACTTGTCAGCCAGGCCGGCCCAGGCGTCCTCTGGCACCGCCCGACGATACCGGTCGGGCCCTGGCGTCCCCGACCAGGCCCAGGCCGGCCAGATGGAGGTAGGTGGCCCACACGTCGAAGCGGAGGCTGTCCGGCTCGGTGCCGTACTTCCGGCCCAGTCGGGCGACGATGCCCCCCAGGCTGGCCGACCCGTCGCAGCAGGCC
>JAGWNV010000174.1 GCA_028872975.1 Acidobacteriota bacterium | reverse complement strand
CCTGGTGCAGAGACTCAGGATTGTGGCTCGGTCGGCGCCGCCTCGGGCGCACCCGCCGGTGCAGGTGCGGTGTCGGCCGCGGCGGTCTCGACTGCGGTCGTCTCGACTGCGGTCGTCTCGACTGCGGCCGTCTCGACTGCGGCCGTCTCGACTGCGCCCGTCTCGGCCGGCGGGGCCTCCCCACCTTCGGCCGGTGCGGCACCGCCGGCGGGAGCGACGTAGTCCGCCCAGGCCGCCTGGGCCTCGGTCTCGGGAGTGAATTCCCCGGACTGGTAGTCGTAGCCGATGTAGTTGCCCTGCTCGTCGTAGGCGTGCTCGCCGAAGGCTTCCCGGTACTCCTCGGAGACCTCGCCGCCCTCGGCCGCCTGCTTGATGGAGAGGCTGATGCGGCGCCGCTGGAGGTCGATGTCGATGATCTTCACCCAGAGCTCCTCGCCCGGGGTGACGACCTGCTCGGGGAGGTCCACGTGGTGGCCGGCCATCTCCGAGATGTGGACCAGGCCCTCGATGCCGTCGCCGACCTGCACGAAGGCACCGAAGGGCACCAGCTTCGTGATCCGGCCGTAGACGAGCTCGCCCACCTGGTGGGAATCGGCGAACTCCTGCCAGGGATCGGTCTGGGTGTTCTTGAGCGAGAGGCTGATGCGCTCCTTGTCGAGGTCGACGTCGAGGACCTCGACCTCGACCTCGTCGCCCACCGAGACCACCGAGGAGGGGTGGTCGACGTGCTTCCAGGAGAGCTCCGAGACGTGGATCAGGCCGTCCATACCGCCGAGGTCCACGAAGGCGCCGAAGTTGACGACCGACGAGACGGTGCCCCGGCGTCGCTCTCCAGGCTTCAAGTTGGCGAGGAAGTCGCCCCGCTGCTCCTTCTGGGTCTCTTCCAGCCAGGCCCGCCGGGACAGGACCACGTTGTTCCGGTTGCGGTCCAGCTCGATGATCTTGGCCTCGATGGCCCGGCCGACGTAGGGCTGCAGCTCCCGCACCCGGCGGAGCTCGACGAGGGAGGCGGGGAGGAACCCTCGAAGGCCGATGTCGACGATGAGACCGCCCTTCACGACCTCGATGACCGGGCCGCGGACGACGCCCTCGGACTCCTTGATCTTCTCGATCGTCCCCCAGGCCCGTTCGTACTGGGCCCGCTTCTTCGACAGGACGAGCCGGCCCTCCTTGTCCTCCTTCTGGAGCACGAGCGCCTCGATGCGCTCGCCGAGCTGGACGATCTCGTTGGGGTCGACGTCGTTGCGGATGGAGAGCTCGCGGGAGGGGATCACGCCCTCGGACTTGAAGCCGATGTCGAGCAGGACCTCGTCCTTGTCGATCTTCACCACCGACCCCTCGACGATGTCCCCGTCGTCGAACTCGACGATGGTGGAGGCGATGGCCTCCTCGAGGGAGGAGCCGTTCAGGTCGTCCTCGACGATGGGGGGCGGGAGGTAGTTCCCGTTCTCGTCGAAGGTGCCGTGGGGGGTCTGGGCCAGGAGGGCGACGGCCGAAGCCTGGTCGCCGGACCCAGTGGCGGAAGCCGCCGGATCGGGTGCGCCGGCGGTGCCGGCGGCAGGGTCGGACATGAAGGTGGGGAGCTCTCTTGATCGGGGACAGGGACGCCCCGCGCCATATGCACGCGCGGAACCGGGCCACCTTTCGTGGCCGTTCCGGTAATCCTAGTCCTTGGCCTCCGCCCAGGAGTCGCCCCAGGAAGCCGACACCTCGAGGGGCACCTTGAGGTCGGCCTCGGCGGCCACGCCGGCCAGCACCTCGGGGACGAGGGCGGCGAGGGGGTCGGCCTCGTCGAGGGGGACCTCCACGAGCACCTCGTCGTGCACCTGGAGGACCAGCCGGGAACGCAGGCCCCGGGACTCGAGGGCCTCGTCCAGGCGGACCAGGGCCACCTTGAAGAGGTCGGCGGCGAGGCCCTGGATGCCGGCGTTCATGGCCTGGCGCTCGGCCGCCATGCGGAGGTTGCGGTTGGGCGAGTTGAGGTCGGGCAGGGGCCGGCGACGGCCGTAGAGGGTGACGGTGTAGCCCTTCGAACGGGCCTCCTCGACGGTCTCCTCCATGTAGGCCCGGACGGCCGGGAAGGCGGTGAAGTAGGCGTCGAGGATGCCCTGGGCCTCGGCCACGTCGATGGAGAGACGCTGGGAGAGGCCGTAGGCCTCCATCCCGTAGGCGAGGCCGTAGGAGACCATCTTGGCCCGGTCCCGCTGGGGCCGGGTCACCTCCTCGGGGGCCACCCCGAAGACGCGCCCTGCCGTCATCCGGTGGATGTCGCGGTGCTCAGAGAAGGCGGCCACGAGGCCCGGGTCCCCCGACAGGTGGGCGATCACCCTCAGTTCGATCTGGTCGTAGTCGGCCACGAGCAACCGGGTCCCGGGCGCAGGGACGAAAGCGCGGCGGAGCTGGCGGCCGAGCTCGCTGCGGACCGGGATGTTGTGGAGGTTGGGCCGGTCCGAGGAGAGTCTTCCCGTGCGGGCCACGGTCTGGTGGAAGGTGGCGTGGATCCGGCCGTCCTCGGCCACCTCGGCGAGGAGGCTCTCGCCGTAGGTCGACCGGAGCTTCTCGACCTCCCGGTAGCGGAGGAGGGCCTCCACCACCGGGTGCTGGTCCCGGAGCCGCTCCAAGGTGGTGGCGTCGGTCGAGAACCCGGTCTTCGTCCGGCGCCCCGGCGACAGGCCCAGCTTCTCGTAGAGCACCGTCCGGAGCTGCGGGGTGGAGTTGACGTTGAAGACCTCCCCGGCCAGACGGTGGATCTCGGCCTCGAGGGTCTGGCACTGGGCGCTCAGCTCCTTGGAGATGCGCCGGAGCTCGTCGGCGTCGACGCCGATGCCGGCGATCTCCATCCGGGCGAGCACCCGCACGAGGGGCCGCTCCACCTCGTCGTGCAGCCGCTCGAGGCCGACCTGCTCGAGGGCGCGGCGGAGGACGGCGGCGAGACCGCCCAGTACGACGACACGGCGAGCCTGCGCTCGCGGCAGGTCGTCGGCCGGCGCGTCGAGGGCGAGCTGCCCGGCGGCGAGGGCGGCCTCCCCTCCCCCGTCGAGTTGCACGCCGAGCCGGCTGTCGGCGAGCTCCTCGAGGCGGTAGTGGGTGCTCGCCGGGTCGAGGAGGTAGGCGGCGACGGCGGTGTCGAGCTCGAGGCCGGCCACGTCGACGCCGGCGGGGAGGAGGCTGCGCATGAGCTCCTTGGCCCCGTGGGCGACGAGGCGGGCGCCGCCCGGGCCGAGGAGCGAGGAAAGTGCCTCGACCACGGCCGGCTCGGCGAGGAGGTCCTCGCCGAGCCACAGGACGACAGGGGCCTCGGCGGGCCCGGTGCTCACTGCCGGTGACGGGTGGAGCTGACGGTCGACGAGGGGGCCGACGTCGGCGAGGGCCATCCCGGCCAGCGAGGAGCGTCCCGGCTCCCCCGACCAGCAGGGCGCCACCGCCACGAGGGCGCCGGGCCGCCGCAGGGTCCCGAGGGTGGTGGCGGCCTCCTTGGCCGGCGGCGAGGTCGGCGTCACCGATGCCAGGTCGAGGGTGAAGGGCGAGACGGCCGCCTCCTGGGCCGCCGAGCGCGGCAGGGCGCCCGCCTCGAGGTCCCCCATGATCGGAGCGAGCCGGCCCCAGATGGACTTGAGCTCGAGCTCTGCGAAGACGTCGCGCACCTTCTCCTTGTCCCAGTGGCCGAGGCCGAAGTCGTCGATGCCGAGCGGGAGCTCGACGTCGCGCCTGAGGGGGATGACGAGGGCGTTGCGCCGCACGGATTCGGTGTGGGCGGCGAGGTTCTCCCGCAGCTTGGGGGTGAGCTCGTCGAGATGGGCGAGGATCCCCTCGAGGTCCCCGTAGGTGGTGACGAGCTTGGCGGCGGTCTTCTCCCCCACCCCCGGCACCCCGGGGAGGTTGTCGGACGGGTCGCCCCGCAAGGCGGCCAGCACCGGGTACTGCACGGGGGGCACGCCGGTGCGCTCGAGGATGCCCGCCTCGTCGTAGACGACGGTGTCGGAGAGGCCCCGCCGGGTGTACATGACCTTCACATGGGGGTCCTCGACCAGCTGGAAGGTGTCCCGGTCGCCGGTCACCACCACGACGTCCCGCCCGGCGTCCCGGGCCTCGGTGGCGAGGGTGGCGAGGACGTCGTCGGCCTCGAATCCCGGGATCTCGACCATGGGGATCCCCATGGAGCCGAGGACCTCGCGCACCAGGGCGAACTGGGGGACGAGGAGGTCGGGGGTGTCGGGCCGGTTGCCCTTGTAGTCGGGCACCACCTCGTCGCGGAAGGTCGGCTCGGGGCGGTCGAAGGCCACCGCCATCCCGCTCGGCGACTGGTCCCGGAGCAGCATGACCACCATCGAGGTGAACCCGTGGACGGCGTTCGTCACCTGGCCGGAGGTGGTGGCCAGGTCGGTGGGGAGTGCGAAGAAGGCGCGGAAGACGAGCGAGTTGCCGTCGAGAAGGTAGAGCGCGCCGGGGGTGCTCAGGGCGCCCTCAGGGGGTGAGGGTGCCGGCCACGACCTGCTTGGCCACCTCGAACATGGGGGTGCGATTGTCCATGGACGACCGCCGGATGAACCCGAAGGCCTCGGCTTCGCCCATGGCGTGCCTGTCCATGAGGACCCCCTTGGCCCTGTCGATCATCTTCCGGGTCTCGAGGATGTCCTCGAGGTCCGCTTTCTCGCTCGACAGCCGGGCGTACTCGTCCTCGATGGCCCGGTGCTCCTCGAACCTGGCCACGGCCACCTCAATGGCCGGGACCAGCTCGCTGCGTTGGAAGGGCTTCACGAGGTAGGCCACCACCCCGGCGTCACGGGCGTCCTCGATGAGGTTCCGCTGGCTGAAGGCGGTGAGGATGAGCGCGGCGGTCCGGTGGTCGGCGGTGATCCGCCGGGCGGCCTCGATCCCGTCGAGTCCGGGCATCTTCACGTCCAGGATGGCGAGATCGGGCCGGTGGGTGGCCACCAGCTCCACCGCCTCGTCGCCGCGCCCGGTCTCGCCGACGACCTCGTAGCCCTCGGACTCCAGGATCTCCTTGAGGTCGAGCCGGATGATGGCCTCGTCCTCGGCGATGACGACGCGCTTGGGGCGCTCTGACATGCGGGCCGCTCACTTTCTCTTTCTGCGCAGAGGGTACTGGGGGGTTGGGACGCCGGCACCCTGGCCGTGCGGGCGAGGTCAGTTCCGGTCGCCCAGCCGCGACAACAGCTCGTCCTGGCGGTGCTCGAGCTCGTCGATGGTGGCCTTGAGGGCCTGGTGGGCCCGGGCGGCGGCGTCGGCGTGCCGCTGGGCGTCGCCGTAGTCGCTCCCCGCCACCGGCGTCTCCGAGACGAGGGCCCGGATCCTCGCCTCGTCGGCGGCCTCGCTCAGGGCCCCCAGCTGCTCCTCGAGGACGGCCAGCTCCTGGCGCGCCCGTACCAGTCGAACGTGGACGTCCTTCAGAGACCGCTCGACCAGGGCCCGGCGCATGGTCGACGAATTGTACGCAGTCGTCCCCGACTCGAGAACGTTCCGTCCACCGGCGCCGGCGAACACCCGTTCGCTACGTTTCCAGCTGACGCGTCGAGGACGGTGCAGGGCAGTCCGATCGAAGGTGGGTCAGTGCCCGAGGCGGGATTCGAACCCGCATGTCCTTTCGGACAATCGGTTTTGAGCCGATCCTGTAAACCGTTCCAGCACTCGGGCGACGGGATCGTCATCTTACCGAAGGGCTGTGTCGGTGACGTATCCCGATCATGAGATCGACGCCGCATTGGAGCTCCTCCACGGAGGGATGTCGAAACTCGCTGTATCGAAGATCACTGGGATCTCGCGCTCCGCACTGCGCGCCTGGAGCAGCGGGCAGCGTCCGGTACGAGCGCCAGACGGTCACTCCGCCGCTACGGCCAGCGCATGCGCGATCTGCCGAGACAG
>JAGWNV010000173.1 GCA_028872975.1 Acidobacteriota bacterium | reverse complement strand
GCTCCTCTGCGGCGCCCCGGCCGTTGTGGCCGCCATCCTCTCCGCCGCCGCCGACCGGCGGGCCGCCGGAGGAGAGGTGCCGGGCAGGGGGACGGTGCGGATGGTGGTGGCGGGGGCGCCCCCGCCGTCGAAGACCATCGAACGGGTCGAGACCGAGCTCGGCTGGGAGTTCATCCAGATCTATGGCCTGACCGAGACCTCGCCGCTGCTCACGGTGAACCGGGCTCCCGAGGAGTGGGCGGCCATGGCGCCGGCCGACCGGGCCCCGCTCCTGGGCCGGGCCGGCGTCCCCGCCGTCGGCGTCCGCATGGCCGTCGACGAGGAGGGCGAGGTCCTGGCCCGGTCCAACCACGTCTTCGCCGGCTACTGGAACCAGCCCGAGGCGACGGCGGAGGCCGTCGAGGACGGCTGGTTCCACACCGGGGACGGCGGGTACCTCGACGGGCCCTTCACCGTCATCTCGGACCGCAAGAAGGACGTCATCATCACCGGCGGCGAGAACGTGAGCTCCATAGAGGTGGAAGACGCCCTCTACCAGCACCCGGCCGTGGCCGAGGCGGCGGTCATCGGCGTCCCCGACGAGAAGTGGGGCGAGACGATCAAGGCCCTCGTGGTCCTCCGTCCCGGGGAAGGCGCCACCGAGGCGGAGCTCATCGACCACTGCCGGGGCCGCCTGGCGCACTTCAAGTGCCCGACCAGTGTGGAGCTGCGCGACGGGCTGGTCCGCACCGCCACCGGCAAGCTCCAGAAGTACAAGCTCCGCCAGCCCTACTGGGAGGGCCGGGGCCGGCAGGTGAACTAGCCGCCGATTGGGCCGGGGTGCCGGGGCGCCCGTAGGGTCGCCGTCCATGGACGCACGGCAGTTCCTCGGCCTCGAGCCGACGGCCGACCCCATGCGCTGGCGCCTGCCGGTGACCGGAGCGGTCTCCACGCCGGGCCGGTTCCTCTACGGCGGCTGCGCGCTGGCGGCCGGGCTCGTCTGCCTGGAGGAGGCCTCGGGGCGGCCGACGGTGTGGGCGACGGCCCAGTACCTCTCCTATGCCCCCACCGGGAGCGAGGTGGAGTGGGAGGTGGTGCTCCCCGCCACCGGCAAGCGGACCACCCAGGGCCGGGCCATCGCCCGGGTGGGCGACACCGAGATCATCACCGTGACCGCCGCCCTCGGCTCGAGCGACTTCGAGTTCTCCGGGACGTGGCTCGAGATGCCCGACGTCCCCGCACCAGAGGAGTGCCCCCGCCAGGAGATCCCGGACTTCTTCGCCGACACGGTGCTCACCCGGGTCGAGCACCGGGTGGCCAAGGGACGGATGTTCTCGAACCTCGACGGCACCCCGGGCGAGCCCCACTCCTCGTTCTGGTCCAGGCTCCCCGGGCAGCTCGAGACCTCGGTGGCCACCCTGGCCGTCATCGGCGACTACGTCTCGGGGGCGGTGTCCCAGCCCGTCGGCCAGCGGACCCTGAGCCGGAGCCTCGACAACACCCTGCGGGTGGCCCGGCTCGTGCCCACCGAATGGGTGCTCTGCGACATCCACATCCACGCCCTCGCCCACGGCTTCGGCCACGGCGAGGCCTACCTCTTCGCCGAGGACGGCACCCTCCTCGGCACGGCCAGCCAGTCGATAAGCGTCCGGCTGTGGACCGACGACATGGTGTTCCGGCCCCCGCCGGTCCCGGGCACCGGGGCGGGGCGCTGACATGGACACGAGGAGGATCGGGTCACTCGAGGTCTCGGTGGTGGGCCTCGGCTGCAACAACTTCGGGGGCCGCATCGACGAGGGGGCCAGCCGGGCCGTGGTGGCCGCCGCTCTCGACGCCGGCATCACCTTCTTCGATACCGCCGACATCTACGGCGGCACCCTGAGCGAGGAGTTCCTGGGCCGGGCCCTCGGCGACCGCCGCGGCGAGGCCGTGGTGGCGACGAAGTTCGGCATGGCCGTCGACGCCGACCGGCAGGGAGCCGATCCCCGCTACGTCCGCAGCGCCCTCGAGGACAGCCTCCGGCGGCTCGGGACCGACCACGTCGACCTCTACCAGCTCCACCAGCCCGACCCCGAGACGCCGCTCGAGGACACCCTGGCCGCCCTCGACGAGCAGGTCCGGGAGGGCAAGGTGCGGGAGATCGGCTGCTCCAACTTCACCGCCGAGCAGCTCCGCCAGGCCCGCCGGGCGGTGGCCGACGGAGCGGCGCGGTTCGTGAGCGTCCAGAACGAGTACAGCGTCCTCCACCGCCGGCCCGAGGAGGAGGTCCTCGCCGAGTGCGAGGCCGAGCAGATGGCCTTCATCCCCTACTTCCCCCTGGCCCGGGGACTGCTCACCGGCAAGTACCGCCGTGGCGAGCCGCCCCCGGCGGGGACGCGCCTGGCCGGGGTCGCCGCCGAGCAGTACGAGCGCCTCGCCACCGACGACGCGCTCGGTGCCGTCGAGCGCCTCACCCGGATCGCCGAGGGCCACGGGCACGACGTGGTCGAGCTGGCCGTGGCCTGGCTGTTGGCCCGCCGCAGCGTCGCCTCGGTCATCGCCGGGGCCACCAGGCCCGAACAGGTCCGCGCCAACGCCGCCGCCGGGAACTGGGTGCTCGGCCCCGACGTCCTCTCCGAGGTCGACGCGGCGGTGCCGCCGGGGCCCGTCAGCCGGTGAAAGCCGGGAGCCGGCCGGCACGCACGGCCGTCACCAGGGCGGCGTGGTCCGCCTCGGTCTGGTCGGCGTAGGCGACGGCGAAGGACCCGAGCGCCTGGTCGAAGGCATCGCTCGAGCCGAGGTAGCCGGCGATGCGCGCCGCGCCGGCGGCACCCGTCGACCGCGCGTGGCCACGCGCCAGGACCCACCCGCACAGCGCCGCGTAGTCGGCGAGGGCGCCGGCGCTCATGCTGCCGGGGTCGATCGAGGCCCGCATGTCGCGCAGCTGGCGGACGTGGAAGTCGGTGCCCCCGGCGTGCGCCCAGCCGAGGAACGGGTCGCTCGCCGCCTGCATCCGGCGTTGGCCGTCGACGACCCGGCGCCCCTCGGCACCCGGGCCCCGGTGGCGGCCCGGGACGTGGGCGGCGCCCCCCGCCTGGTCGAGAGCGGAGCGGTCGGCCTCCTTCACCTGCAGCAGGAGGGGCCGGCCCGTCTCGTCGAGGAGCAGCGCCAGGTAGCAGCCCGTGCCCACGCTGCCCACCCCGACCACCTTGCGGGCGAAGTCGGCCACTTCGAAGCGCCCCACCACCGCCCGCCTGTCCTCCTCGAGCGAGGCCAGGTAGCCGGCGAGGACGCCGTGGAGCAGCTCGTGGTGGGGGTCCACCCCCTCGTGGGTGACGAGCGGCGGGTGGTCGACGATCCGGGTGCTCCCGTCGGGGGCGAGGGCAGCCAGCTTGGGGAGCACCGCCGCCGCCGTGTCGCGCCGGGCCGACGCCGCCCCGGCGCGTACCTCGGCCCGTGCCTCGGACCGGGCCGTCCGTCCGGCCCCGGCCCCGATCACCCGGGCGGCTGCGTCCACGTCCACCCGGGAGTACCAGAGGTCGAGTTCGCCCATCGACGCGTAGCGGCCCATCCAGGACCGGTAGGAGGAGGCGGCGGCGGCGGCAGCGGCCCGCTGGGCCGGTGCCGGATGGCCGCGGTGGCGCGACAGCACCGCGGCGCTGGCGCACAACCGCTTCACGTCCCACTCCCAGGGGCCCACGTCGGTCTCGTCGAAGTCGTCGACGTCGAAGAGCAGGGCCCGCTCGGGAGAGGCGAAGATGCCGAAGTTGGCCAGATGGGCGTCGCCGCACACCTGGACGTCGAGGCCGGTGTCGGGCGTCATGGCGAGGTCGTGGGCCATGACGAGCGCCGCGCCCCGGAGGAAGGCGAAGGGGCTCTGGGCCATGCGGCCGACGCGCAGGGCCACGAGGTCGGCGATGCGGCTGCGGTTCTGGGCCTCCACGACGGCCACGGGGTCGAGACGGCCCGGCGGCGGCTCCCAGACCCCCTGGTCGGCGCGGGGCACGGCGTGACGGCGCCTCCGGCCGTCCTCCCGCTCCTCCTCGCGCCCCGACCCCGGCATCCCGGCCACCTCCGGGCACTCATGATTGCCCGCCACCCGGAGGCGGCGCCGGATGCGCCCTGGGGTCAGGCGGCCGAGGCCTCCACCTCGAGCTCGAGGCGGACCTTCTTGCTCACCACCACGCCGCCGGTCTCGAGGGCGGCGTTCCAGGTAAGGCCCCACTCCTCCCGGTCGACCTCGGCCCAGGCGGTGAAGCCGACGGCCCGCGTCCCCCACGGGGTCGGGCTGGCGCCGGCGAACTCGACGTGGAGGACGACGGGCTTGGTCACCCCGTGCAGGGCGAGCTCCCCGGTGACCGTCCAGTCGTCGCCACTGCGGTGGGCCACCTCGGTGCTGCGGAACTCGAGGGTGGGGAACCGCTCGACGTCGAAGAAGTCGGCGCTGCGCAGGTGGGCGTCCCGGTCCGGGTTGCCGGTGGAGATGCTGGCGGCGTCGATGGTCACCTCGACCTGGGACTCCTCGGGGACCTCGGCGATGGTGACCGTCCCGGAGAAGCCGGCGAACCGGCCCCGGACCTTCGCCACCATCAGGTGCTTGGCGACGAACTCGACGGTGCTGTGGGCGGTGTCGAGCTGGTACGCCCCCGGAGCGGGGACGGCGGTGCCCTCGTAGTCCCTGGTGAGAGCCTCGGCGTGGGTGGTGGTCATGGTGTGCTCCTCGGTCGCTGTCGGTCCCGGCGTCAGATGTTTGCTGACGCAAGCTTGTGTCTACAAGCTTTACTCCTAAACAGTTGTGGCGTCAAGCATATTTCGGACGCGCCGCGGCACAGGCGGGACGGGAACGCCGAGGGGCGGGAGCGGGCTAGGAGGCGGAGGCGGAGAAGGCGGCCCGGCCGCCCTCCCAGGCCACCAGGTCCTCGGCGGGGACCGGTGGCGAGAAGAGGTATCCCTGGGCGAAGTCGCACCCGAGTTCCTGGAGGGCGGCGAGCTGCCGGTGGGTCTCGACGCCCTCGGCCACCACCCGGAGCCCGAGGGCGTGGGCGAGGCCGACGACGGCGGCCACGATCTCCTCGCCCCCAGGCGCCTGGCCGAGGCCGGCCACGAAGCTCTTGTCCACCTTGAGCACGTCGAGGGGGAACCGTTGGAGGTAGCCGAGCGACGAGTAGCCGGTGCCGAAGTCGTCGATGGCCAGCGACACGCCGAGGTCCTTCAGCCGTTGGAGCACCCGGAGCGCGGAGCGGGCGTCGTGCATGAGGGTGCTCTCGGTGATCTCGAGGACGACCCGGTCCGGTGAAAGACCGCTGTCCCCGAGGGCCCGCTCGACGCTGGCCACGAGGTCTGGGTGGTCCACCTGCCGGGCCGAGAGGTTCACCTCGAGCACGCCGGCCGGCCCGGCCATGCCCATCTCCTCCCATCGGGCCACCTGCCGGCAGCCCTCCTCGAGGACCCAGGTGCCGATGGGGATGATGAGGCCGCTCTCCTCGGCGACGGGGATGAAGCGGTTGGGCGACACGAGGCCCTGGTCGGGGTGGTCCCACCGGAGCAGCGCCTCGCAGCCGACGGGGCGGCCGTCGGCGACCCGGACCACCGGCTGGTAGTGGAGGGCGAGCTCGCTGCGCTCGAGGGCCCCGTGCAGGGCGTGCTCGGTGTCCATCCGGTCGAGGACCCGGACGCGCAGTTCCTCGCCGAAGACCTCGACACGGTTCCCGCCCCGGCGCTTGGCCTGGTACATGGCGGCATCGGCGTTCGAGAGGAGCGCCGTCGGCTCGGTGGTGCCGGTATCGGTCGAGGCGACGCCGATGCTGGCACCCACGTAGATGTCCTTGCCGGCCACGGCGAGGGGGGCGGCGAGCTCGGCGAGGGCGTGCTCGGCGTAGGCGACGGCGCTGCGCTCGGCGTCCTCGCCGTGGAAGAGGCCGAGGAACTCGTCGCCGCCGAGGCGGGCCAGGAGGGCGGG
>JAGWNV010000172.1 GCA_028872975.1 Acidobacteriota bacterium | reverse complement strand
ACCGGCCCGGGGCCCTGGCCGCCTGGGGGATCACCGACGCCGAGCTGGAACGGCTGGTGGCCGACGGGGTGGTCGACCCGGCGCGTGGACCTCGGGCCCACGTGAACCCGTAGAGTCCTCTTCCATGCCCGGCGCGCCCACGGAACACGAGCGGACCGTCCCCGACTGGGTGATCCTCTTCATCGCCTGCCTGGCGCAGTTCATGGTGGTGCTCGACGTGTCGATCGTGAACGTGGCGCTGCCCTCGATCGGCCGGGAGCTGCACTACAGCCCCACCGGCCTCCAGTGGGTCGTGAACGCCTACGTGCTCACCTTCGCCGGCTTCCTCCTCCTCGGCGGCCGGGCGGCGGACATCTTCGGCCGCCGCCGCGTCTACATCGCCGGCCTGGCGCTGTTCACCCTGGCCAGCCTGGCCGGGGGCGTCGCCCAGAACTCGGCCTGGCTGACCGCGGCCAGGGCCCTCCAGGGAGTGGGCGGGGCGCTTCTCTCCCCGGCCACGCTCACCATCATCGTCACCACCTTCTCCGGCGCCCGCATGGCCAAGGCCCTCGGGGTGTGGAGCGCCGTGGCCGGCGCCGGGGGCGCCACCGGGTCGATCCTCGGCGGGGTGCTCACCGCCGAGCTCTCCTGGCGATGGGTGCTGTTCGTGAACATCCCCATCGGCGTGGCCGGGATCGTGGCCGCGGCCGGCTCGCTGACCGAGCTCCGGCGCCAGCCCGGCGGCGGGGGCCGGTCGCTCGACGTCTGGGGGGCGGTGACGGTGACCGCCGGCCTCGGGGCGCTCATCTACGCCATCGTCGGCACCGACACCCACGGCTGGACGTCGGCGTACACGCTGTCGGTCCTCGGGGTGGCCGCCGTGCTGCTGGCGCTGTTCGCCGTCGTCGAGCGGACGGTGGCCTCCCAGCCGCTCGTGCCGTTCCGGCT
This sequence comes from Acidobacteriota bacterium, assembly GCA_028872975.1. Lineage (GTDB taxonomy): Bacteria > Actinomycetota > Acidimicrobiia > Acidimicrobiales > UBA8190 > UBA8190. The sequence continues at coordinate 4,992 of JAGWNV010000172.1, read as the reverse complement.
CTTCCGCTCACGGTCGGTGTCGGGGTCCAACGCCGTCATGCTCCTCGTGGGGGCGGCGTTCTTCTCGATGTGGTACTTCCTCTCGCTCTACATGCAGAACGTCCTCGGCTACGGGGCCCTGCGCGCCGGGGTGGCCTTCCTCCCCATGGCGGCCTCGATCGTCGTCGGCGCCCAGACGAGCTCGCGGGTCATGACGCGAGCCGGGGTGCGGCCACTGCTCCTCGCCGGCACCCTCCTCGCCGCGGTGGGCTTCGCCTGGCTCTCGGGGATCGGCGCCTCGAGCACGTACCTCGCCCACGTCTTCGGGCCCGGATGCCTCATCTCCCTGGCCCTGGGGCTGCTGTTCACCCCGCTGGCGTCGGCCGCCACCGCCGGCGTGCACTACAGCGAGGCCGGCCTGGCCTCGGGCGTGCTCAACACCTCGCGCCAGATGGGCGGCTCGCTGGGCCTCGCCGCCCTCGCCACCGTGGCCATCGACCACACCCACGGCCTCCTGGCCGCCGGCCACGGTGCGGTCTCCCAGAGCGCGGCCCTCACCGCCGGCTACGCTCGGGCCTTCGAGGTGGCCTCGGGTCTGGCCGTCTGCGCCTTCCTCTTCTCCTTCGTGGTCCCCTCCCTGACGCGCCCCGGCGGCGCCCACGGCCCGGCGGGGGCGTCCCCCAGCCCGGCCACGACCACCGAGACGCCCCGGGAGGCGGTGGCGGCTCCGGCCGCCGACGCGAGCTCCAGGCCCGGCTCGGACACGCGGGGGTAGGCGCCGGGACCGGCCGGCTCAGCCCGGCGCCCCGATGTCGGCCGTCGGCTGGTAGGCCCGGCACGGCTCGTTGCGCAGGCCGGGGCAGGGCGGGAGCGGTGTGGGGGCGCCGAGGCCGGGCACCACCGGCAGCACCAGCATCGACGGCCTGGTCGGCGAGAACTCGACGGACACCGTGGCGGTGGATGTCGGGGACATGGTGCCGTCGGGCTCGGTCCGCCCGAAGGACCACACCGGCTGTGCCCCGTTGGGGGCGGCCACCGTCAGGCGCAGGCGCGACCCGGCCCGGTAGACGTGGCCCTCGTAGTAGAGCGGGATGGACAGCTGGACGAAGCGGCCGCCCGGCATCGGCGCGGCGTCGGCCGCCGTGAAGGTGGGAAGCGGGTCGAGGAGGGTGCTGGGCTGCTTGAAGAGGTTGTCCGACCCGTCGGGACTGGTGGAGAGCTTGCGCTCGCTGGCGCGCAGCCAGCCGTCCTGGACGAAGGTCTCCTTGCCGTCGGGCCGGACCTCGCTCACGGTGGCCTGGAGGTCCACGTCGGGCGTGGACGACCGGACCCAGAGATAGACCGCACCCCCGCCCACCACGGTGGTGTCGGTGGCGAGCGGCGGCGAGACGTAGGACACGGCGGTGCCGGCCGGGCTCTGCACCCAGTGCCACTGCCACTGCGAGGCGTCCCCCCACAGGCCGCCGCCGCCGGTGTTGCCGCCGGAGGCGTAGTCGGTGAGGGGCAGCGCCGAGGCGTCCGAGGTGTACTCGTCGACGCCGGTACCCGCCGGCAGCCCGTCGCCGAGGGTGCCACCCGGGCCGAGGTACCAGGTCTGGGCGGCCGTCCCGGGGACGGGGAGGGACGCGAAGCCCTGGGAGAAGCCCGGATAGGGATTGCCGGGGTCGGTCGACCCCGTCGGGGAGGTGCCCGCGCCGTTGTCGAACAGCACCCGGACCGGGGGCTCCATCTCGAAGGCGGCCAGCGCCAGGTCGTAGGTGGCCATGGCCTGGACGGGATCGGCGGGAAGCGTCACGACGTCGGTCTGGGGCAGGCCCATGGCGGCCTGGTAGACGACCGGGGCGGCGGCGTGGGAGATCGCCGCGTTCACGATCGGGGCCTGGTGGGCCACGAAGAGCTCGAGGAAGTCGTACAGGCGGTTGTAGGTATCGGGGTCGAGCGAGTCGATGTGGGCGCCGTTTGTGAAGGTGAACCACTTCTGGTCGGTACCGGTGAAGTGCGAGACCAGCTGGGCGCAGTGGCCACCGGTCTGCTCGTCCTCCCACTGACACGCCATGAAGACCGGGACGTCGATCTTGTCCACGAACGTGACCGGGTCGAGCGGGTCGGCCACGGCGGGGTCGTAGTAGTCGTTGGCGTCGATCTTGGCCATGAGGTCCGTGGCCTCGCCGTGCAGCACCTGGTTCGCCGCGCACGTGGTGTCGCCCTGGGCGATGCGCTGGTCGGCCCAGGGCTGGCCGCCGCCGGTGGCGGTGGCGGGGGTGGCCTCCTGCTGGCGCTCTTGGGCCCAGGCCACGGCGAACCCGGTGTTCAGGATGCCGCCCGGGTAGAGGGTGGTGGCGGTGGCGTCGATCACCGACAGGGGGGCGATGGCGGCCAGGTGCGGCGGGTCGAGCTGGGCGGTGAACAGCTGGCTGATGCCCCCGTAGGAGATCCCCATCATCCCCACCTTGTGCCCGAGCACCCAGGGCTGGTGGGCGATGGTCTCGATGACGTCGTAGCCGTCGAGGTCCTGCAGCGCCTCGAAGAAGTCGAAGGCGCCGCCCGAGCAGCCCGTGCCCCGCATGTTCACGTCGACCACGGCGAAGCCCATCAGGTTGGCGAGGACGGCGATCCCGTTCACGGGTCCGGCCGGGTCGGCGTAGCCGTAGCCGGAGTACTCGATGAGCGTGGGGTAGGGGGGGAGGAAGTCGCCGTGCGGCACGCTCGGGAGCGTCGTCCCCGCCGGCAGCCCCGGCTCGCCGGCCGGGCTCGTGGGCGGATGCACGTCGATGGACAGCTTGGTGCCGTCGCGGGTGGTGAGGTACCCGTAGCCGCTGTCGGGGATCTGCTGGTCGTAGACACCCGGGTCCCACGGCGCCGCCGAGTCGTCGTGCACGACGAGCGGTCCCGACGAAGAGCCCGCCGCGTCCACCACGCGGTAGCCGGTGCCCGGTGGGACGTCGCGGAAGAGGAGGCCGCCTTGCGGATCGGCGCCCGCCGTGGCCGAGGTCGAGCCGTCCGGGGCGACGAGGGAGGCCTGCTCCGAGGGCCCGAGGCCCGTCACGTAGACCTGCCGGGCGCTCCCCACCGCCTGGAAGGCCGCCTTCGCCGTCACCGGTTGGACGCCCGAGACCAGCGACGCCACGATCGCCAGCGCCAGCGCACCGGCGCCGAGGCGCGCGCCCCAGCGCATGCCGCCCGTCACTCTCACCATTGCTCCGCCCTTTCCGGTGAGGTACTCCGCCGCCGCCAGTCTCCTCCAGGGCCACCGGAGCGGCAAGACGGCTACGGTCTGCGGCGGAGGCCGCCATGCACGATCTCGTGGTCCGAGGGGGAACCGTCGTCGACGGCACCGGCACACCGGGCCGGACGGCGGACGTGGCCGTCGACGGGGGCCGGGTGACCGCCGTCGGCCGCGCCGGGCCCGGCCGGCTGGAGATCGAGGCCGACGGCGCCCTCGTCACGCCCGGGTTCGTCGACATCCACACCCATTACGACGGGCAGGCCACCTGGGACCCGCTCCTCACGCCCTCGTGCTGGCACGGGGTCACGACGGTGGTGGCGGGCAACTGCGGGGTCGGCTTCGCGCCGGCCCGCCCGGACCGCCACGACTGGCTGATCGGCCTCATGGAGGGCGTGGAGGACATCCCCGGCGCCGCCCTGTCGGCCGGCATCCACTGGGGATGGGAGACCTTCCCCGAGTTCCTCGACGCCCTCGACGCCGTCCCCAAGGCCGTCGACGTCGGCACCCAGGTCCCGCACGGTGCCGTGCGCGCCTACGTCATGGGCGACCGGGGGGCCCGCAACGAGCCTGCCACCGCCGAGGACATCGAGGCCATGGCCGCCATCGTCCGCCAGGGCCTCGAGGCGGGGGCGCTCGGCTTCTCGACCTCACGCACCCTGGCGCACCGGGCCATCGACGGCGAGCCGGTCCCGGGGACCTTCGCCGCCGAGGACGAGCTGTTCGGGATCGGGGCCGTGCTCGGCGAGCTCGGCACCGGGGTCTTCGAGCTCGCCCCCGCCGGCGTCCTCGGCGAGGACCTGGCCGCCCCGGAGAAGGAGATGGCCTGGATGCGCCGGCTCTCGGCGGCGGTGTCGCGGCCGGTCACCTTCGCCCTCACCCAGAACGACAACGACCCCGAGGCCTACCGGCGCCTGCTGGCGCTGGCCGCCGAGGCCGCCGCCGAGGGCGCCGACGTCCGGCCGCAGGTCCACGGGCGGACGGTCTCGCTGCTCCTCGGGCTCCAGACCTTCCACCCCTTCAACTTCGCCCCCGGATGGGCCGAGATCGCCCTGCGGCCCTGGAGCGAGCAGGCGGCGGCCATGGGCGATCCCGAGCGGCGGGCGCGACTGGTCGCCGAGGCGGCGGCGCTCGAGGCCGACCCCGTGGTCGGCGCCTTCATGCGCCCGTCGCGGATCTTCCCCCTCGGCGACCCGCCGGACTACGAGCCGGCCCCCGAGACGAGCGTCGCCGCCGTGGCGGCCCGGCTGGGTCGCTCACCGTGGGACGTCCTCTACGACCTGCTCCTCGAGGACGGGGGCCGGCAGCTGCTCAACGCCCCGGTGCTCAACTACGCCTTCGGCAACCTCGACGCCACCGCCGAGATGCTGGCCAGCCCCACCACCGTGTTCGGCCTCGGCGACGGGGGCGCCCACGCCGGCCAGACGTGCGACGCCAGCACCACCACCTTCCTCCTCTCGCACTGGGCCCGCGACCGGTCCCGGGGGCGCATCGCGGTCGAGGAGGCGGTGCGGCGCCTCACGTCCTCCACGGCCGACCTCTTCGGACTCGGGGACCGGGGGCGACTCCTCCCCGGGGCGAAGGCGGACCTGAACGTGATCGACTTCCCCCGGCTGGGGCTGCGCCGGCCCGAGCTCGTCCACGACCTGCCCGGCAGCGCCCGGCGGCTGGTGCAGCGCAGCACGGGCTACCTGGCCACGGTCAACGCCGGCGAGGTGACGATCGACCGGGGCGAGGACACCGGGGCGCGCCCGGGCGCCCTCGTCCGGGGCGCCCGGTAAGGCTCCCGG